>JAKLJW010000039.1 GCA_023150935.1 Candidatus Binatia bacterium
GCGACAATCTGGCAGGTGAATTCGCTTGCCCGCGGGGTTTATTGGCGCCCGTCGGTGGGCTTACCGCCGGATTAGGGAAGCCCCAAATCAGAAGTCGAACGTCCCAGGTGAGAAGTCCGCAGTCGGAAGTCCAGAGTCCCGGGCTTTCCGTCCGAAGCAGCGGTCCGACGGCGGCTCGGCAGGAGCCTCGCCCTCCCGGCTCTCGCGTCTAGCCGACTTGAGACTTTGGACGATTCCCTACGATCCCAGCGATCGTACCGCGGCCACGGCGCGGCGCCAGCCCTGGTGCAGGGCTTCGCGGCGTTCGGGGGCCATGCGGGGTTTGAACAACCGATCGCGCTTGCGCACCCGCTCGAGATCGCGGGCCGACTTCCACACCCCCACACCGAGGCCGGCGAGCGCGGCGGCACCGAGAGCGGTCGTCTCGATCTGCTGCGGCCGATCCACGGTCGCCCCGAGGATGTCGGCCTGGAACTGCATGAGGAAGTCGTTGGCCGCGGCCCCGCCGTCGACTCGCAGCCCGGCGAGCGGCTCGCCCGACTCGGCGACCATCGTGTCGACGACGTCGCGCGTCTGATAGGCCAGCGACTCGAGCGTCGCACGGGTTATGTGGGCGGCCGATACTCCCTGCGTCAGGCCGACAATCGCGCCACGCGCCGCGGCGTCCCAATAAGGTGCGCCCAGACCGACGAAGGCAGGGACCAGATAGACACCGAGCGTCGAATCCACGCTGCGGGCCAGCCGTTCCGATTCGGCGGCACGGCGGATCACCCCGAGCCCGTCGCGCAGCCACTTCACGGCGGCCCCGGCAACGAAGACCGCGCCTTCAACCGCGTAGGCCGGACGTCCGTCGGCGCCACAGGCCAGCGTCGTGAGCAGGCCACGTTCGGAGGTTACCGCGCGGTCGCCGGTGAACATGAGCAGGAAGCAACCGGTTCCGTAGGTGTTCTTCACGGCTCCGGGGTGGAAGCACGCCTGACCGAAGAGTGCGGCCTGCTGATCGCCGGCGATGCCGGCGATCGGCACCTCGGCACCGAAGGCCGTGCGCGTCGTGGTACCGACCACTCCGGCCGACGGCACCACCATGGGCAGCATCTCGGCGGGCACCTGAAACAGCCGCAGCAACTCCTCGTCCCAGCGCCGCGCATGAATGTCGAACAACAGCGTGCGCGAAGCGTTGGTGAAGTCGGTGGCGTGGACGGCGCCGCCGGTGAGCTTCCAGACCAACCAGCTATCGACCGTGCCGAAGGCGAGGCGACCGGCTCTGGCGCGCAGACCGCGGACATGATCGAGCAGCCATTGCACCTTGGTGCCCGAGAAGTACGGATCGAGGACGAGCCCGGTCCTGGCGCGCACCAGCGGCTCGACGCCGTCGGCCTTGAGGCGTGCGCACGTGTCGGCCGTGCGCCGGTCCTGCCAGACCACGGCATGACAGGCGGGCTTCCCGGTGATGCGGTCCCACAGCACGGTCGTTTCGCGCTGGTTGGTTATGCCGATAGCCGCGATGTCGCGGGGACTGAGGCGGGCGTTGCGCAGCGCCGCGCGGGCGACACGCTGGGTTACGGTCCAGATCTCTTCGGGATCGTGCTCGACCCAGCCGGGGCGCGGGTAGTACTGCTTGAACTCGGAATAGCCGCGGCCGCGCAATTTGCCCGCGGCGTCGTAGATCAGAACCGTCGAGCCGGTGGTCCCCTGGTCGATAGCCAGCACGTGTTTCGCCATGCGCAGCACCCTCCTTGCGTGCGCACGCTTGCCGCGCCGGGCCGAGAAATGCAACGGCCGAGGTGCGCATCCCCGGGGCCAACGGCATCAGGCGCGGCACCCTGACAACCTGCGCCGCCGGGCCTGTGTTCCACGCCGATCCGCGCTAACATCCGCGGCCATGCGCGGTGCGCGTCTCATCGTCGTCACCGGCAAGGGAGGCGTGGGCAAGACCACGATCGCCGCCGCCCTCGCCACACACGCCGCCGCGAAGGGGGCTCGCACGCTGGTGGTGGAAACCGCCCACGACGGCAGTCTCGCTCACCTCTTCGGACACCGGCGTCTCGAGACCGTCCCCTTCGCCGTTGCCGGCGGCATCGATGCGGTCGAGGTCAACCAGCGCCGTCTGGTAGAAGATTACTTCACCGGTCTGCTGCGCTTCGGGTTCCTGTCGAAACGGCTGTTTGCCAGTCACACCTTCAACGCCCTGACCACGGCGGCTCCGGCGCTCACGGAGTATCTGTTGCTCGAACAGGTGCTGTCGTGGCTGGAACCGGAGGGACGCCGCGCCCCCCGCTATGACCTCGTCCTGCTCGACGGGCCGGCGACCGGGCACGCGCTGACCTTGCTGCGCGCGCCGGACAGCCTCGCCGCCATGGTCGGGGGCGGACCCATTGGACACACCGCGCGGCGGCTTCGCAATCTTCTCGCTGACCGCATGCGCACGCAGGTGGTGTTGGTGAGCATTCCCGAGGAAATGTCGGTGCGGGAAACCATCGAGACCCACGCCGCCCTGACGACCGACCTCGGGTTGCGAGTCGCTCGTCCGGTGGTAAACCGCGTCTTCCCGCGCCGCTTCTCGGCGGCGGAGGCAACGCGGATCGCACGGGCCGGGATTGCGCGACCGGTCACCGAGGCGGCGCAGTTTGCCATCGAGCGCCGCCGCGAGGCCGACCGACACATCGGCGTGCTGCGACGCGCGCTGGGGGCGATGCCGATCGTCGTCCGCGAGCTCTTCAGCCTCAACGTTATTACCGACGACCTGACCCCGATCGGCCGCACGCTCGGTCGCGTGGTGTTGGTATGACGACGGGGGCACCGAGGTCCGGCGTCGCTCGGCGCCAGGCCACGGGAAGGGCGCCGACGATTCGCGAATTGCTGCGACGTCATCTGGTCGTCTGCCTCGGGCCGGGAGGCGTCGGCAAGACGACCACGGCCGCCGCACTGGCCCTGTCCGGGGCGCTCGATGGAAGACGCACGGCCGTGATCACCTTCGATCCGTCGCGCCGCCTGAAGGACGCCCTCGGCCTCGATGCGCTCTCGGTGGACCCGCACCGGGTCGACGCCGGCGACGCCCACTTCGACGCCCTGGCCCTCGACACGAAGCGCACCTTCGACGCGCTCATAGAGCGGTTCGCCCCCGACCAGGCAACCGCTGCACGCATCCTCGGCAACCGCCTTTACCAGGAACTCTCCAACGGCCTCGCCGGCTCGGCGGAGTACATGGCCATGGAGAAGCTGCACGAGCTGGCGCACGGCCGGCGGTATCGGACCATTGTCGTCGACACACCTCCAAGTGCGCACGCCCGCGACCTGCTTGCGGCGCCCGATCGACTGGTTAACCTGCTCGCCTCGCGCGCGGTCAGCTTCCTGAAATCGCCGGCGAGCGTGCTGGCCATCACCGACTCCGCGGCGGGTCGACTGACTCTGTCGGCCCTGCTGAAGGCACTGCAGCGCTGGACCGGTCTCGACCTGCTGCGGGATCTGGCGGACTTCGTCGGTGGTTTCGAGACGATGGTCGAGGGTTTCAGTCGCCGCGCGCGCGAGGTCGATGCGCTGTTGCGCGCGCCGGCGACGGCGTTCGTACTGGTGACAACCCCCGATCCGCACACGATCCGAACCACGACCGCATTCCACCGCGAGCTGGTCGACGCCGGTTTCCCGGTCGCGGGGGTGATCGCTAACCGCGTGCTGGGGTTTCCGGCCCTGAGCGCGGCGGACGCGCGTCTCGCGTCATGCACGGAAGCGCTCCGCTGCAAGCTTCTGCGCACGTACGCCGATCTGCGCAAATTGTCCGAGGCGCACGCGGCCGCGCTCGATCGGCTGCAGACAGAAACCGGCGCGCCCTTGCTTGCCGCGATACCCGCGCTAACGGACGCCCCGGCGACGTTGGAGGGTTTGCGTCGCTTTGCGGAGCGGTTGCGAGGTTGCGGCAAGAACGAATTCGGACCTCCGACTTGAGACCCGGGGCTCTCCTAACTTCGCGATTAGGATTCGCCCTCGATCCTGTTACGCTCGGCGTCTCGGTCGCGATCGTCCGCAAGGACGATCTGATAGCGATGAAGGAACGTGCCGCCGCGGATCCGGGCCTCCGGCGGAGCAAGCGGTTGCGAGACGAGGCCGACGTCGCACTCCTGCGCGGCGACGTTCCCAACCCGGACGAAGGCTGGTGAGCGAGTGCCCGGGGAGCGCGGTCAGCGGCGCGGTCTGGCCGGCGCGGATTTCTTCGCCGCATCGAGTGCCGCAAGCAGGCGATCGAGCTTGAGGCTCAGGTTGACCACGCTGCCCTGCAGGTGCTCCACCTTCACGAGCAACTTGTCGTAATCGGTGCGCGACGGCACGTTCAGCAGGTGCAGGAGGGTCTCGATGTTCTTGTCGAGGCGGCCTTTGGCCTTCGCCGCGCCGGCGGCGGCATGCGACGCTCCGCGCGCCACATCCTTACGTCCGAGCAGCTCTTCGGCGACTTGCGCAACCGCTTCCTCGCCGCGTTCGAACAGCCATTGCAGCATATTATCCTTCTGGGGGTGTGAGGCTTTGCCCGGCATGCGTCCGGAGTATAGAAAGGCACCGGCAACGTCAACCGCGTGCCCGGCACGGCACGCCCGAACCTGCAAGAGGGTCCGACCCTGGCCTGGCACACCGTGATAGCGTGGATGTCTCTCGTCGGGCTGTTCATGCCGGCGGACATCGACCCGAGCACAGTGCTGCGGACGGTGCTGCTGGTGCACGTTATCGATGCGATCATGTGCGGTCTGTTCGCGAGTAACAACGGCTACCCGCGCGGCCTGTGGACGCTACTCGGCTTCGGTTGCGGGGCATGGGCGGTCGCCGTGCTGATCCTGCTGCCCAAGCGTCAGGTCTAACAGGTGGCGACGACGTAGGCGATGGCGTGCTCGGCGGTGTGGCTGACCGACAGATGGAACTCTTGGATGCCGAGTTCGGCGGCGCGTCTGGCGGCGCCGCCGTGCAGGCAGATCGCGGGCGGACCGTCGCCGCGAACGACTTCTATCTCCCGCCAGTCGACCAGCTTGCCGAGGACCTTCACGACCGCTTCTTTCGCCGCGAAACGGGCCGCGTAACTCTCCACACCGGTACGTCGGCGGGCGCAATAAGCGATCTCGCCGGGCGTGAAGACGCGGTCACGGAATCGTTCGCCGGTTTGCGGGTTGTCGAGCGCCGCGCGGATGCGCCGCACCTCCACGATGTCCACCCCGATGCCGACGATCATGACCTTACCGTCAGCACGCGGCACACGCTTTACACGTCGACGTGTCGCACGGCGGTGTCTGTTTGGCGAGCATGGCTTTGCGGCGTTCAGCCCTCAGGTATCTCCGGTCGATGCGGTGATCGATGAAATCCCAGGGCAGCAGCTCGTCCTCATCGTACCGGCGATGCACGTACTCGTCGGGATGCGGCAGGCCGGAGAGACCGTCACGCTGCCAGGCACGAATGACCTGCCACCAATCGCCGCCGGCGGCGTGGACAGCTTCCA
The DNA here is from genome assembly GCA_023150935.1 of Candidatus Binatia bacterium. Taxonomy (NCBI): domain Bacteria; phylum Candidatus Binatota; class Binatia (SeqCode); species Binatia bacterium. Next base: position 5,474 of record JAKLJW010000039.1, read on the forward strand.
GCACGCGGCCGATGCGGCGATCGCCGCGAGACATTATGGCCTGGAAATACCCTTCGCGCGGCGACTCGGTATCGAGTTGCACATTCGGGATGGTCCGCATGTTCTCCCGCAGCACGACGAACTTGCGCTTCAACCGCGGAATCGTCTCCATGGCATCCCATTGCAGGGGCGTCCAGGGTTTGGGTACGAACGGATTGACCGACGCCGTGATGCGGGCAACGCGCCGCCGGGCGCGTTCGGTGTCGCACAGACGACTGCGAATCCTGCCCGTGAGCTCGGCGATTGCCGTCACGTCCTCGGGCTCCTCCGCGGGCAGGCCGATCATGAAGTACAGTTTGAGGTCCTGAACGCCCTCGCCAACGAGCAAATCGGCGGCGCGCAGTATATCGGGCTCGCTGAGGTTCTTGTTAATGACGCGGCGCATCCGTTCCGACCCAGCCTCGGGAGCCACCGTAACGCTGCGGTTGCGGCCGCGCCCGAGGGCCGCGGCGAGGCGCGGGGTTACGCAGTCGGCCTTGAGCGACGACGGCGACACCCGGCCACCCGCATCGGCGGCCAGTTCGGCGAGGCAGTCGAGTCCGGGAACGCTCGCCATCTCGGCGCCGATCAGGCCGATCGTGTCGCGGGCCTGGAGACCGGCGCGGATCGTTTCGGCCAACCGTTCGACGCCGCGGGTGCGGATCGGACGGTACATGTATCCGGCGGCGCAGAAGCGGCAACCCCATTGGCACCCGCGGCTGGCTTCGACCAGCATCATGTCGCCGAAGACGGCTTCGTCGCTCAGCACGCGGGTTGTCGTGGGGAAGCGGTTCAGATCCCGAACGAGTCGTCGTTCGACCCGGGCCGCGCCGGCGCCACGGTAGAGCAGCCCGCACTGCACCGGGCCATCGAACGCCGGTTCGTACAGGGCGGGAACGTAGGCCCCGGCAACGCGCGCGGCGCAAGCTCCGAGGAGGGTCCGCCACGGGGCGCGGCGCGGCGGGCGCGGGCCGCAGACTTCGACGAGTACCTCGATGAACTCCGGAAGCATCTCCTCGGCCTCGCCGAGGAGGAACAGGTCGACGAAATCGGCCAGGGGTTCAGGGTTGAGAAACGTTGCCGGACCGCCGGCAATGACGAGCGGGGCATGGTCGCCGCGTTCCGCCGCTCGCAGTGGAATCCCGATCAGGTCCAATTGCCGCACGACGTGCCAGTAGTCGGTCTCGAAAGACACCGAGAAGGCGACGATATCGAAGTCCTGCACGCGGGTATGGGATTCGAGGCTGCGAAGCTCGCCGCGGCCGATGACGGCTGCCTCGTCGTCATCGGGCAGGAAGGCGCGTTCGCAGACGACGGCGGGATGGCTGTCGAAGATTTCGTATACGGCGTGGAAGCCGAGATTTCCCATCGCGACGGGGTAGCGATTCGGGTAGACGAGGCACACGCGCAGGTCGCCGTGCTGTTTCTTGGGAAACAGGACGCGTTCGCCGGCCCGCCGCACGCGGGCGCGTTCCTCGACCTGCCAGGCTGACAAGCTCGCTGTGCTCCGAAGGCTCGGACTGTAGCGCCACCCGGGGTAAGCGGCAACGGCACGCCGTTCCCGCGCGCAATGGCGAGATCACGCGGACGTACACGGATTGAACACTGCAGCGCCAGACCGTCCCACGTCCTTAACGTTGCGAGTGACCAGAATCATCCCGTGGTATACGGCCGTCGCCGCCATCAGGCCGTCGATGGGTGCGAGTGGGCGCGCAAGGCTCATCCCGCCCCAGATACGGCAGATTTCCAACGTTACCGGCAGGATGTGATCCGCATAGCGGCGCTCGAGCTCGTTAAGCCAGCGGTCCAATGCGATCGCCCCTTGCGCATCTCTCGCGCGCAAGAGCTCGATCCCCCGGCGGATCTCACCGACAACGAGCACGCTCACGTACAGATCATCCGCGTCGAGAGCGGAGAACCACTGGCGAACCAACGAGTTGCCCCGTTCACCCTTGCGCAGCTCGGATAGAATGTTTGTGTCTAGGAGAAACGCCATTAAAGCCGCACGCGGCGCAGCCGCGCTGGCTGACGCTCGAAAAGCTTATCATCACCCACGTCCGGCATCATGGCCAGATGCTCTTTGAACGAGTGTCGCGCCCCTCGGGCCCGGTAGCTGAGCGCCTCGCGAAGGATCCTGCGGTGCTCCTCCTCCATGGAGACGCCGCGACGTGCGGCTCGTTGTTTGAGCTCTATCACGACCTTCTCCTCGATGCTCCGGACGATCAACTGCGCCACGGCATTCTGATAGCATCGATAGCATCACCCAGCAACGCGTTTGTTCCGTCGATGGGGCAGAAGGGAGCTGTCTTTGTGCCCGAAATCGATGGAGATTGTCCGATCCACAGAAAAGGGGCGCGCACGCTACCTGCCCGTACGGCGCAGGCATGCCGCACTGCGCCGCGGGGCGTCGGAGGGCGGGTGCCGGGCGGTCACTCGCGTGGGCGGAGGAGTGCAGCCCCGCCCGGCACCCGACCAGGGGTTCGCGGGCCGGCGATCAGCCCGCGCTCTTGGTCCGCAGGAAGGCGGGAATCTCGTAGAGGTCGTCGGGATCGTCGGACGACATCGTATATCCCGCTTCCCGAGCATCTCTGGCCGCGCCATTGCCGTTGCCGTGTCCATTGCCGGGTGCGGCCTCGGCGGAAGGCCGCTGCCAGGTCGGTCCTTCCAGGTCGTCAACAATCGTACCCATGTGGACGGTCGGGCGGCCGTTGCCATTGACGCGTTCGCGCGGGGCGTTCTTGGCCCACAGTGCGCGGATGCCGGCGGCTGGCGAAGGAACCTCCCGCGGAACACCGATGCTCGGACGGCTGAGTTCGCGGGGGCGGTCGCCGACGGCGATGCCGAGGCTCGGGCGTCGTGCTTCGCGCACAGGCTCGCCGAAGCCCGTAGCGATAACCGTGATCCGAACGTCGTCGCCCATGCGCTCGTCGATGACCGCGCCGAAGATGATGTTGGCGTCTTCGTGCGCCTCTTCCTGAATTAGCGAGGCGGCCTCGCTCACCTCGTGCATCGACAGGTCGTGGCTGCCGGTGATGTTCATGAGCACGCCCTTGGCGCCGTGAATCGAGACATCCTCCAGCAGTGGGCTGGAGATCGCCTTTTGCGCGGCCTCGACGGCACGGTTTTCGCCGCTGGCGATGCCGGTGCCCATCATAGCCATGCCCATCTCGGCCATGATCGTGCGCACGTCGGCGAAGTCGAGGTTGATCAGGCCGTGGACCGTAATCAGGTCGGAGATACCGCGCACGGCCTGCATGAGGATGTCGTCGGCCTTCTTGAAGGTATCGAGCAGCGAGGAGCTGCGGCCGGCAACGGCAAGCAGGCGCTGATTCGGGATGGCAATCAGGGTGTCGACGGCATCTTTGACCTCGCGCATGCCTTCTTCCGCCTGGCGCATGCGCTTCTTGCCTTCGAACTGGAACGGCTTGGTGACCACCGCCACGGTAAGGGCGCCCAGTTCCTTGGCGATGCGTGCAACCACCGGTGCGCCGCCGGTCCCGGTGCCGCCGCCCATGCCGGCGGTGACGAACACCATGTCGGCGCCGGCGAGCTGCTCGCGCAGGATCTCGCTGTCGTCGAGGGCCGCCTGCCGGCCGACGTCGGGATTCGCCCCGGCCCCGAGTCCCTTGGTCAGCGTGCCGCCGAGTTGCAGTTTGGTGGGCGCCAGGTTGGCGGACAACGCCTGCATGTCGGTGTTCGCGGCCATGAAGTCGACGCCGGTCAACCCCGATGTGATCATCGTGTTGATCGCGTTGCCGCCGGCCCCACCCACGCCGATGACCTTGATACGAGCTCCCAGCACATCACTCTTCCCAACCAGCTCTATCATCCTTCCTCCTCCGGCGGACCGCTTCCGACCCGCGAGTGTAATCGTGATCCTCGAAGCCCTCTGCGCCGACACCGCCACCTTTAGCCGGCAAAGGCCGCTGCGTCATCAGAAAAACGCCTCCACCCATCCCCTCACCCGCTGCCGGACCCGACCGAGGAGGTGCGTGTCGTCGGCGCGCACCGCAACATAGTCGCGGGGCCGAGCGCCATATTGCACCAGCCCGACCGCCGCGGCGTACACGGGGCTGTTCACATCCGGTCCGCCCTCCGCGACGCCGTTGATCCCCAGCGGATAGCCGATCCGCACCTGGGTCTGAAATACCCCTTCGGCAAGGGCGGTAATGCCCTCGAGCAGCGCGCCGCCGCCGGCAAGAACAACGCCGGAACCGAGAGATTCGCCATAGCCGCAGTGAACGATCTGCTCCTGGGCGAGATTTATTATCTCGGCGGCACGCGCTTCGACGATCTGGCCAAGCATGTGTCGCGACAGCATTCGCGGGGTGCGACCGCCGACGCTGGCCACCTCTACGTGCTGTTCCCGGCCGACCAGGCGGGCCAGCGCACAGCCACTGCGCTGCTTGAGGACCTCGGCATCGCGGAACGGGGTGCGCAAGCCGGCGGCGATGTCGCTGGTCACGTGATGACCACCGAGCGGCAGCACCGCGGTGTGTCGCAGCGCGCCCTCGTGAAACACGAGGACGTCGGTCGTGCCGGCGCCGAGGTCCACCAGCGCCACGCCGAGCTCCTTCTCCTCCGGGGTCAGCACCGCCTCCGCGGTCGCCAGCGGTTCCAGCACGAGGTCGGAGACGTGGAGACCGGTGCGCTCGCAGCATTTGACGACGTTTTGCGCCGACGCGGTTGCCGTGCTCACCAGATGCACTCGCGCTTCGAGGCGCACGCCCGACATCCCGAGCGGCGAGTGGATGCCATCCTGTCCGTCGAGAACGAAGTCTTGCGGCAGCACGTGGAGGATATCGCGGTCGGCCGGCAGTGCAACCGCGGTGGCGGCGTCGAGGACGCGGTCCACGTCGGCGTGATCGACCTCGCGATTCCTCACGGCCACGACGCCATGGGAATTGAAGCCCTTGACGTGCGTGCCGGTGACGTCGGCAAAGACGCTGTGGATTTCGCAGCCGGCGGTGACCTCGGCCTCCTTAACCGCCTGTTCGATCGCCTGAACGGTTGCGTCGATGTTAACGACCACGCCGCGCCGCAGCCCTTCGTTACAGGGCGCCGAGCCCAGCCCGACAACGCTGAGCGTTTCGTGATCGATTTCGGCCACGACGGCCGCAACCTTCGAGGTACCGATATCGAGTCCGACCAGTAGCTCAGGCTTCTTAGCCATGTCGCCGCCCCGCCTCACACCCCGAACCGCACGAGAACACCGCCATCATCTCCGCGCACTCGGCCATTGCTTCTCGTTACCGTTCATATCCGGACGCCGCGCCTTGCGGGCCTTGCGGGAGCCGGCCGTTCCTCGGCTCGCAGCCGCACGACCACCTGATCTCGAAACGACACGTCGACGTTCTCCAGCCGCTCGGCCTGCCCGCCCCAGAGGGCGAACACGCGCGCCGAGCGAACGAGTTTGTGGCGCCAGCCACCCCATCCGAGCGTGACCGCGACCGGGGGCCGAACGGGATACACGGTAATGCCACGCCGCCGCTCGACGCGGACCTCCGACAGGGACTCGAAGCACGACACCCGTTCGCACATGCGCAGCAACCTGGCGGCTCGGTGCAGTCCGACAGCCGTGAAGCCATCGGCGTTGTCTCCGGCCAGCCCGGTGATGATGACGAAGTCGCGGCTGTCGTCGTCGCGCAGCGGTCCCAGCACGCGGCCGTGCCGATCCACGTAGTACAATCCGTCGAGCCGGGCGATCGCCAAAGGCCGGCGTTCCCGAACGCGAACGCTGATTCGATTCGGAAAGCTGCGGCGTACGCTGGCGCGTTCGATCCAGGCATTCTGCTCGATCCGCAACCGCGTCGCGTGAGGCAGGGCGTCCCAGATGCTCATTCCCTCGGAGATGCCCGCCGCTTGCAAGATGTCGGCACGGGTGAGCCGGACGTTGCCGCTGAGGTCGACGGCAGACACCCTGAAATACTGATGCTCTTTGGCGGCCCGCAGGAGGAGAGGCGCGCCGTGCCAGGCGGCCCCTGCGAGACCCAGACCCAGGACGGCGCTGACCACACTGACCGCCAGGGCTCGCCACGACCGCCACCGGCGGGGGCGGGTGACCACCGGTCGTTTGCGGACAATGCCCCGCCGCATCAGACCTCCCTCCACTCACCCACGAGCCGGATTTCCGGTTCCAGACGCACGCCGTGTCGCTCCCACACCCGTCGCGCCCCCTCGGCCATGAGCGCACGAACGTCGGCGGCGCTCGCGTGGCCGACGTTGACGATGAAGTTGGCGTGCTCCACGGCCACCATGGCGCCACCGCATCGTTCGCCCTTCATGCCCACGGACTCGAGCAGGAGGCCGGCAAATAGCCCCGGCGGGTTCTTGAAGATGGACCCCGCATTCGGATAGCCGAGCGGCTGATGCTTCTCGCGGCGTCGCTTGGCGTCGGCGCGCCTCGCCTCGATCGCCTCGCGTTCCCCGGGCGTGAGGAGGAACTCGACGTGCGTGATCACGAACCCGGCGGGCAGGTCGAGGCGGCGATACTGAAATAGCAGCACCTCACGCGACAGGCGAACGACCTTGCCGTCTCCATCCACGCCTTCGACGCCCGTAATCGCCTGCGACAACTCTCCACCGAAAGCCCCGGCGTTCATGAGCAGACCCCCGCCAACCGAGCCGGGGATCCCCTCGGCGAATTCGAGCCCGGCCAGGCCACGTTCGATCGCTTCGGTGACCAGCCGCTTGAGGGCCAGGGCGGCCCCCGCGCGCACGCGGATACCGCCGCGGCATTCCGACCATTCCGTCGACACCAGGGATCGGCCGGGGTGGATCACGATGCCGCGCACGCCAAGATCGCTCACGAGGATGTTGGTGCCGCCGCCGACGACGGTGAGAGGGAGTCCTTCCGCCCCCGCGACGGCTTGTACGGTACCGATGTCGGCAGCGCCGACGACGTCGATCCAGATATCAGCCGGTCCGCCGATCCGAAACGAGGTGTGGCGGCTCAGCGGCTCGTGCAAGCGCACCCGTCCGGGGAGCATACCCTCCAGATGCGACGCGCCCGGTTGGCCCGAAACCGCTGGGATCATTGGACGCTAACCGCCTCCGTGCCCGAAAGGCGTCTGACCAGCATGTCACCGACTTCGTGAATCGATCCGGCACCCAGTACAAGCACGAGGTCACCGGGGCGGACGCTGCCCTGTACAACCTCGGGGAGATCGCGCCACGCCGACACGTAGGCCACGTCGACATGTCCGCGCCGCCGCAGGGCGCCGTAGAGCACTTCGCCGCCGAGGCCTTCGATGGGTTCTTCGCCGGCAGGATAGATATCGGTCAGGAACACCTGGTCGGCGTCGTCGAACGCCTCGAGGAACTCGGCGAACAGGTCGCGGGTGCGCGAGAAGCGGTGGGGCTGAAAGAGCACCACGATGCGTCGGCCGAAGCCCTCCCGCGCGGCGGCGATAGTGGCGCGGATCTCGGTGGGATGGTGGCCGTAGTCGCTGACGACCATGACGCCGGCGGGTTCGCCGCAAATTTCGAAGCGGCGGTGGATCCCGCCGAATTCGCCCAGAGCGCGGCAGGCCGTCTCGACGTCGACGTCGAGCTCGGCGGCTACGGCCAGAGCCGCCAGTGCATTGAGGGCATGGTGCCGTCCCGGCATCCGGACGGTCGCCTCGGCCCAGATCGATCCTCCGCGTTCAACCAGAAAGCGGGTTTCCATGCCGGTGACGGCGATGTCGCGTGCGACATAATCGGCATCGGCGCTCGTACCGTAGGTGATGACCCGCTTGCGCACGTGCGGCAGCAGGCCGCGCACCGTGGCGTCGTCGATACAAAGAACCGCGCATCCGAAGAACGGCACCCGGTTGACGAAGCCGAGGTAAGCCGACTTGACCCGCTCCATGTCGCCGTAGAAGTCGAGGTGCTCGGGATCGATGTTAGTGACGACCGCGATCGTCGGCGACAGCAGCAGGAAGGTGCCGTCGCTTTCGTCGGCTTCGGCAACCATGAGATCGCCGTTGCCCAACTGGGCGTTGCTGCCGAGGGCGTGCACTTTGCCGCCGATAACGACGGTCGGATCGAGCCCGGCGCGCGCCAGGACCGCCGCTACCAGCGACGTGGTGGTCGTCTTGCCGTGCGTCCCGGCGACGGCGACGCCCCACTTCGTGCGCATGAGTTCGGCCAGCATCTCGGCCCGCGGAATAACCGGCGTCTTCAGCTCACGGGCACGGACCACTTCCGGATTCGAGTACTTGACGGCGGAGGAGATAACGACGACGTCGGTTTCCGGCCCGACCAGGTCGGCGTTATGACCGAGCGCCACTCTTGCGCCGAGGCGCACCAGCCTCCGCGTCGCCTCGTTCTCGGTCATGTCGGAGCCGCTAACGTCGTGCCCCATGTGCAGGCAGAGTTCGGCGATGCCGCTCATGCCGACACCCCCAACGCCGACGAAATGCACCTTGCGCGGTTTCCGGAACGATTCGCTCACGCCGTCACCTCCGCGCCCCGGCAACCTGCCGGCAGATGTCGGCCACCTGCGCCGCCGCGTCCGGTCTCGCAAAACGCCGGGCGGCGACCGCCATCGACCGCAGGCGCGGCGTATCGGCCGCCAGTGCAAGTATCCGTTCGGCCAACAAAGCCCCGTTCAGATCGCGGTCGAGGACGACCTCCGCGGCGCCACCCTGCGCAAGGACCTCCGCGTTGCGGCGCTGATGATCGTCGGCCGCATAGGGGTACGGGACGAGAATGGCAGGGCGGCCGACGCTGGCGAGTTCGGCCAGAGTCGTCGCACCGGCACGACAAACGACCACATCGGCCTGGCCGTACGCCGTACCCATGTCGTGCACAAACGGGAGCACCTCCGCAGCCACTCCCATCTCCTGATACCGCCGCCGCACCCAACTTTCGTCCGCTGCCCCGGTTTGATGAACAATTCGGAGTTTACAAAGCTTTTCCCTCAGAATGCCCGCCGCGTCAACTGCCGCCACATTGATAGTGTGGGCGCCCTGGCTTCCACCGAACACGAAGATCGTGAACGCCTCGGAGCGGGGAACCTCGGCGGCCACGAGTCGGCGTACCGGGTTGCCGGTTTGCACCGCCTTCCCGGCCGGAAAGAATGCGGCACTTTCTCGGAAAGTCGTGCATACCCGCCGCGCCACGTGAGCGAGGCAGCGATTGGCGAGGCCGGGGTGAACGTTCTGTTCCATCAACACGCTCGGTACGCCGAGAGACCAGGCCGCGACCACAACGGGCACCGATCCGTAGCCTCCCAGCCCGAGAACAACGTCTGGTCTCGTCTCGCGCACGAGATGGCGGGCGCGGCGCACGGCAGCGGGAAACTGACCGGCAAACTCGATCAGCCCGCGCAGCCCGCGTCCGCGTGCACCGCGCACTACGATCGGCTCGAAGCGGAAGCGAGTCTGCGGCACAGCGGTCGCCTCGATGCCGAACGCGCTGCCGACAAAGAGCACCTCGGCGCCGCGCGCGGCCACCTCTTCAGCGACGGCCAGCCCCGGGAAGAGGTGACCGCCGGTCCCCCCGCCAGCGACGATCATACGCATTCCTACCCGGTCATGCGCGAAAGCGCGGTCAGGATGCCGATCTCGATCATGGTGCAAACCAGGGCCGTACCGCCGTAACTCAGAAACGGCAGGGCGAGGCCTTTCGTGGGCAGCAAGCCGACCACCACCCCGACGTTGACGATCGCCTCCAGCAAGATCACCAGCGTAAGGCCAAAGGCGAGCAGGCTGCCGAACGGGTCCGGATGTCGGAGGGCGATACGAAAGCCGCGCACTCCGAGGAGGGCAAACAGGCCGAGGACGCCGATCGCTCCGAGGACACCGAGTTCTTCGCCGACGAGCGCGAAGATGAAGTCGGTGTGGGCCTCGGGCAGAAAGAACATCTTCTGTTGGCTCTCCCCGAGTCCGACACCGGTGAGCCCGCCGGAACCGAAGGCGATCAGAGACTGCACCAACTGAAAGGCGATGTCCTGGCTGTACTTCCAGGGATCGAGAAAGGCGAGGACGCGGCGCAGCCGGTAGGGAGCGTACACGACGGCGTAGATCACCGGCGGCACCGCCAGCAGGACCAGGCCGACCAGATGCGTGGCGCGGGCTCCGGCGCCAAACAGCATCAGCCCGAGAACCATGATAATGATGGCGGCGGTGCCGAAGTCCGGCTGGGCCACGATGAGCAACACGCATGCGCCAACCGAAAGCAGCGGCGGCAGCAACCCGGCAACCAGCCCCTGGAGCGACTCGCGGCGCATCGACAGGGTGCGCGCCAGGAACAGCACGACGGCGATCTTGGCGAGCTCCGACGGCTGAAAACCCAGGGGCCCCAGCGCGAGCCAGCGACGGGCGCCGCCGCGCACCACGCCAAGGCCGGGGATCAGGGTTAAGACCAGTGCCACGGCGACACCCGCCGCAAACGGCAAGGCGAGGCGCTCGAACCATTGCAGTCGCACCCGCGACACCCCCACCAGCGCCACGGTGCCCCAGATCAGCGCCATGACATGTTTCCGGAAGAACAGCAGCGGATCTTCGTAGCGATACTGCGCGAAGAAGTAGCTGGCGTTGAACACCATCACCACGCCAAGTCCGGCCAGCGTTGCGGTCGCCAGCAGCAACCACCAGTCGGGCCGGTGCAGGCGCGGCATGACCACACGCTGGCGCAGGCTCTGCAGGGACTGTCGGGGCTTCACAGGGCCTCCACGATCTCGCGGAAGCGCCGTCCGCGGGCCGTATAGTCGGAAAATTCGTCGAAACTCGCACAGCCGGGAGATAGAAGGACGGTGTCGCCGGCGGTCGCGAGGGCGGCGGCCTTCTCGACCGCCGCGGCCAGGTTCGGCGTCACGGTGCGATCTGTGCCCGGGGGAAGCTGGTCATCGATGGTCGGGCCGGCAGCCCCGAAGAGCACGACGTGCTTGACACGACCGGCGAGCAATGGGCCCAGGCCCCGGAAGTCGCCGCCCTTGTCGTACCCGCCGGCGAGCAACACGACGCCGCAATCGAAGCTCTCCAGCGACTTCTCCATCGCACCGACGTTGGTGCCCTTGGAGTCGTCGAAGAACCTCACCCCTCTTAGTTCGCGGACCAGCTCGAGCCGATGCGGCAGTCCGCGGGTTGCATCGAGGGCCCGCTGGATCGCATCGGGAGGCACTCCCCAGATGGCCGCGGCGGTTACCGCCGCCATCATGTTTTCGCGGTTGTGCGCGCCCTTCAGGTGCACCCGCCCGAGGGCGAAGCGATGCGCCCCCGGTGCCGGCCCCCAGAAGGTCAGGGCATCGCCGGCGACGAAGGTACCGAACTCGACCGGCTCGCGGCCGAAAGACACTACCGCCGCCCGTGTACGCCGGCGCTGTTCCCACACCCACGGGTCGTCGCGGTTAAGAACCGCCACGTCGCCGGGCTGCTGCGCCGCGAGCAGGCGCGCCTTGGCCGCGCCGTAAGGGGTCATGCCGCGATAGCGATCGAGATGATCCGGAGTGAGGTTGAGCATGACGGCCACGGTCGGGCGAAAGCTCCGCACCCATTCGAGTTGGAAACTCGACACCTCGACGACAACCGCGTCCCAGGCGACACCGTCCGCACACGCATCTATCAGGGGCGTGCCGAGGTTACCGCCCACAAAAACGCGCCGGCCTGCCTCACGGACCATCGCACCGAGGAGGGTGGTCGTGGTGCTCTTGCCGTTGGTGCCCGTAACGGCAAGCAAGGGGCAGGATAGAAAGTGTGCCGCAAGCTCTATCTCGCTCACTACCGGTATACCGCGCGCCACGGCGCGCCGCAGCGTTGGGTGTTGCGCGGCCACACCGGGACTGGGCACGACAAGGTCGACGCCGTCGAGAAGATCGGCCCTGTCGTCACCTACGCGCGTTTCGACGCCGGGTATGCCGGGCGAACCTTCAAGCGCCGCTGCCGCACGCTCCGCCAGCCGGATCCTCGTGCCGCGACCGGCGAGAAACGCCGCGACGCTCCGGCCGGTCTTCCCGGCTCCGAGAACGAGGCAACGGTTCGGCGCGAACCCCGATGTCATCGCAGCTTCAAGGTACTGAGAGCGGCAATGGCGCAGATTATCGAAACGATCCAGAAGCGGACGATGATCTGCGGTTCGGGCCACCCTTTGAGTTCGAAGTGGTGATGAATCGGCGCCATACGGAAGACGCGTTTACGGCGAAGCTTGAAGGACACAACCTGAAAGATCACCGAAAGCGCTTCGACGACGAACACGCCGCCGACGACGACCAGCACGATCTCCTGTTTGGTGGCGAGCGCCACCAGCCCCAGCGCTGCCCCGAGGGGCAGCGACCCGACGTCGCCCATGAACATCTCGGCCGGGTAAGCGTTGAACCAGAGGAACCCGAGACCGGCGCAGAGAAGCGCGCCGCAGAATATGGAGAGTTCACCGACGCCGGGCACGTAGGGGAGCTGCAGGTAGTCGGCGAGTCTGACATTGCCGGTAACGTACGAGAACACACCGTAGGTAAAGGCCGTCGTCATGACCGGGCCGATGGCCAGTCCGTCGAGTCCGTCGGTGAGGTTGACGGCGTTGGACGCCCCGACCACGACAAGGGCCGCGAAGGGCACGTATCCCCAACCCAGGTAGATCGACACATCCTTGAAGAGGGGCACGTAGACCGTGGGGGTGAAGTCCGGGCGCGTAAAGAGCACCCCCGCGGCCAGCCCTGCCAGGGCGAACTGCGCGGCAAGTTTCTCGCGTCCGCTGAGACCACGGGCGTTGCCCCGGCGAAGCTTGCTGTAGTCGTCTACGAATCCGATGGCGGCAAAACCGACCGTCACGCCGACGATGAGCCAGACGTAGAAGTTGGCCAGGTCGGCAAACAACAGCGTCGCCAGGAGCGACGAAAACAGGATGAGGGTACCTCCCATCGTCGGCGTACCCGCTTTCGAGAGATGCCGCTCCGGTCCGTCAGGGCGAATGGTCTGCCCGATCTGCCGCGCCGTGAGGTGACGAATCACCCAGGGGCCGAGAAGGAAAGAGATCAGGAGCGCGGCAAGCGCTGCGATCAGTGTTCGGAAAGTGATGTAGCGAAAGACATTGAAGGCCGAGTGACTGACGTGAAGGGGATAGAGGAGGTGATACAGCATCAGGGCTCGTCCCGGGCGGCTTGCAGCAACCGCACGACCTCCTCCATTCGCGCACCGCGCGACCCTTTAACAAGGACGTTGTCGCCTTTCCGCCAATGCGCCCGTACGACGGCGGCGGCCGCCGCGTGCGTGGGGCAGCGGTGGACGCGGTCCGCGGGCATGCCGGCGGACCGCGCACCGGCAACGACGTCCGCGGCACAGTCCCCGACGGCGATCAGTTGCCACACACCGAGAGCGCCGGCGCGCTCACCAACCTGCCGGTGAGCGCGCCGGGTCTCGTCGCCCAGCTCCCGCATCTCTCCCACCACCACCACGGGTCGCCCGGGCAGGTGCCGGATCGCCTGCAGGGCGGCCTCCACGCTGGACGGGTTGGCGTTGTACGCATCGTTGAGGATCGTCACGCCGTTCGGCAGCCGAATGACCTGCAACCGCATGCCCACCCCCTCGGCGCGGGCAAGGCCCGCGGCGATCACGTCGAGGTCGATACCCAACGCGTGACCCACCGCGGCTGCGGCAAGGGCATTCTGGACGTTGTGGGCTCCCATAAGCCGCAGCCGCACCTCGGCCTCGCGGTTGCCGAGTGCGAGAGTAAACGCCACACCATCGGTCCCCACGTCACGTACATGGTGCGCGCGCAGATCGCCATCCACGCCGTAAGTCACCTTGCGATTCGGAAACGGTACGGCCAGGCGACGCACGTGCTCGTCGTCGCGGTTCACAACCATGATCGCGTCCGGCGCCAGGCCTGCGAACAACTCCCCCTTGGCTGCCGCGACGCCCGCAATGGTGCCGCCAACCCCTTCGAGATGAACCGGTCCGATGTTGGTGATCAGCGCACAGGTCGGAGTGGCGATCTCGGTCAGGCGTGCGATCTCGCCCGGTTGGTTCATCCCCAGCTCCAGCACGGCCACCGTCTCAGAGCCGCGCAGCCGCAACAACGTCAACGGCAAGCCTATGAGGTTATTGAGATTCCCTTCGGTCTTCAGGACCGCACCGGCGCCACCGGCCGCGGTTTCGCACACCGCGGCCACCAGCTCCTTGGTCGTGGTCTTGCCGTTGCTGCCCGTAATCGCGACGACACGCAATGGGTACTGCCGGCGCGTCCATGCCGCGAGGTCGCCGAGGGCACGCAACGAGTCGGAAACGACCAGCAGCCGACCCGGCGGGGCGGCAGGGGGCATTCGCTCGACGACCGCGGCAGCGGCCCCGGCCACAAACGCCTGATTTACGAAGTCGTGCCCGTCGTGCTGAGGACCGCGCAACGCAAAGAACAACTGCCCAGGCGACACGTGGCGCGAATCGGTCGACACCGCAGCAAAGCACGGTTCGGGGCAGGGCAGCGCGGTGGCCATTCGCGCCCCCGTGGCGGCCACGACATCTGCGATTGTCCAGGGCATCGGGGAGGGAGCGACGCAGTGCGCCAGCGCTCCTTTCATAGCGTTAACCCGCGTCGGTGCCAAACTGCAGGTGCAGACGCTTGCCCGGACCCGCGCTGGCACCCGCGGGCGGGTCCTGGGCCACCACATACCCCGAGCCACTCACCTCCACAGCCCAGCCCGCCCGCGCCGCCCGCACCAGGGCGTCTCGCATGCTCAAGCCCAGGAAACTGGGCATCCCACGCGATTCGGCCCCCGGATCCCAACTCACCAACTGCGTCCCGGCTTCCTCGGTGGGGCGCGGTCCGGCGGCCGGCACCGTCTCCGGCGCCGTCACCATGCGCAATCCCAACCGGTCCACCGCGTACTCGCCAATCCCGCGGAACACGGGTGCCGCAACGACACCGCCGTATACCGCAGTCTGCGGACTGTCGATGACGACGAGAATCGCAAAGCGAGGATTGTCCGCCGGCAAGAAACCAACGAACGATGACATGCGGGCACGGGGATGATAGCGCCCGGTCTCCGTGTCGACCTTCTGCGCCGTACCGGTTTTTCCGGCCACCGGGATCCCTTCGACTTTGGCCTGGGTCCCCGTGCCGGCATCGACGACTCCGCGGAGCATGTCCGTAACCGCCGCAGCGGTCCTGGGCGAGATGGGTCGACCGACGATCTCCGGCGCGTTTTCGAGTAGGACGCTCCCGTCCGCACCCACCACTCGGCGAACCACATACGGACGCATCAGCTTGCCACCGTTGGCGATAGCGGCATACGCCCGCAGCAATTGGATGGGCGTGACGGCGATGCCCTGCCCGAAACTCATGGTCACGAGGTTAATTCGCCCCCACTTGTCGCGCGGGCGCACAATGCCCGTGACCTCGCCCGGCAGATCCACCCCGGTCTGCCGCCCGAATCCGAAAGCGCGCAGCGCCGCTTCGAAGCGGTCGGCGCCCAGGCGTTCTCCGATCCGGGCCGAGCCGATGTTGCTGGAATACTTGATGACGTCGGAGAATGTCAGCCAGCCGTACGGGTCGTGATCGTGTACGACGCGGTTGCCCACCGCATACGAACCGTTCTCGCAGAATACCCTCTCGGTCGGCTTCACCACACCGGCTTCGAGCGCTGCTGCCGCCAGCACCCCCTTGAACGTCGATCCCGGCTCGAAGGCGTCGGCAGTAACACGGTTACGCCAACGGTCGGCCGAGCCCTGCGTCAGATGGTTTGGGTCGAAGCGTGGCATACTGGCGAGGGCGAGAATTTCGCCGGTCGCAGGGTCCATCACGACTGCCACCCCGGCCGCCGCGCGGCGGGCCTTCACGGCCGCCTCGAGTTCCGTCTCGGCCACCTGTTGCAGGGAAGCGTCAATCGTTAACTCGACCCGAGCGCCGCCACGGGACGGCTGGGGCGCGGCCGGATCCACGAGCATCAACCGTCCACCCCCGTCTCGGCGGGCAACGACCGCGTCGAGCGGTCCCCGCAGCACCTGATCGTAAAGGAGTTCGACGCCTTCGAGGCCCTTGGAACCCCGCCCGGCGAAGCCGACGACCTGGGCGGCCAAGGGACCGCGCGGATAGGTGCGGCGCCGACTGGGCTCCGACCCGACGCCGCGTACGCCAAGTGCCTCGACGGCCGTGGCCTGGTCGAGGGTCGCATCCCGGCGCAACCATACGAACGGCGACGGCGCATGCAGCTTGCGAGCCACATCGGCGGCGGGAAGGTCGAGCGTGCGTGCCAGCGTGCCCACGAGGGCGGCATCGGCGGCAAGCTGTCGTGGCCGGACGTACACGTCCGCGGACTCTGACGTCACCGCCAGCACCAGGCCGTGGCGATCGACGATCGGCCCGCGGTCCGCCGGCGCACTGACTCGCTGACGATGCTGGCGATGCGCACGGTCGCGCAGCGATTCGCCTTCGAACATACTCAACATAAAGACGCGCCCCAGCACCACCGCGAACAGCACGAAAAAGATTCCCGCCACGCTCGCAATACGCAGGCGTAGACCGTGGGTCATGGGAGGGCCAACTCCTGACCTTTTTCGGGCGCGACCATACCCAGCCTGGTACGTGCCAGCCCGTCGAGTCGATTCGGGGCGTCGAGCCGTGACGCCGCCAGCAATAGCTCCTGCCCTTCCCCTTCCAAACGCTGGATCACCTGACGGGTGGTCGACAAGCGATAACCTACCTCCACGACCTGAAGACGCAGCCAGACATGCCCGAGCGCAATCGCGATACCCACGATGGTCGCGGCGGCCGCCCAGAACACGGTCGAGCGCGAGTCGACAACACTCAGGGCCGTCGTGTTGGCTGGCCGCGGCCACCGCGGACGGACCAGCGGGACCCCCGCCGACCGCCGGTGCTCTACTGCAGCCGGACGAATCAACGAGAGGGGCAGCATTGCCACATCCTCATATCCCTAGGGCGCCGAGGTCTTCCGGATGGTCCATCAGTTGCCGTTCGGCCTCGCCGAACACCCGGCCCCAGGCGTCCTTGTCCCAGATTCGAAACTTGTCGAGCGCGGAAGTGAACATGACGTCCCGCTTCAGCCCGGCATATTCCCGCAAATTGCCCGGCAACAGGATGCGCCCCTGCTTGTCCAGCACACAGTCCTGTGCGGCGGAAACGTAGTAGTTCAGAAAGTTGACGACCCGGGGATTGAACTGCGGCTGGGCTCGGAGCCGCTCTTCGAGCTGTACCCACGCAGCAATCGGATAGACATCGAGGCAGCGGGTAGACTGCGAAAGGAAGTTAGTAATGACCACCCGTTCGTCGCCGGTGGCCTGGAGTATTTCGCGGAACCTTGCGGGCACACTTACGCGACTCTTGTCGTCGATCGCGTGCTCGAAGGTTCCGCGAAACATACCCCACCACTTGGGCTACTCCACCACTCCACCCCACCTTTCCCCACCGGCAGGACGTATATGCCTCTACCCCGGGGTGTGTCAACAACAATTTTCCACAAAATCTTGCGACTGCGGAAAGGGCAGTGCCGGAGGGGATCTGTAAGCCGGATTCTGTCGTCCCGTGCAGGGCACGGAACCCACGGTCATTCCTCTGGGACGAACGTTGCCGTCCGCCTCGTGCGACTTACCCGAGGGGGCGCGGGCCGCGCAACCCTCTCTTCAGTCTTGCTCCTGGTGGGGTTTGCCGAGCAACGTCGTCACCGAATCGCTGCTGGTGCTCGGGGCACCGTTTCACCGACTCCCCGCACTTGCGCGCGAGGCCGTCTCTTTTCTGTGGCACTTTCCCCCGGTCACCCGGGGCCGTCGTTAACGGCCACCATTGCCCTACGGAGTCCGGACTTTCCTCTCGCGCTGATCGATGGCGCGAGCGACCGTGCGATCCCCTCCGACTATTCCACACTAGCCGAGTTGCCGTCACCGATCTACTCGGGGCGCCAACAGAGGATGCGGTGGCAGTTTGGACAGGTGCGCACATCGTTGGCACGCTGCAGTTCGTTGAAGAACTGCGGCGGCAGGTTCATGAAGCAGCCCTGACAAATGCCATTGCGGACTTCGACGACGGCCATACCGCCGCGGCGCGCGAAGATCTGTTCGTAGCGTCGCAGCAGGCGCGTCTCCAAACCGGCAACCATGCGCTCGCGCTCCGCCATCGAACCGGCGATCGCCGCCTCGAGCTCGCGGATGCGTTGCCGATACTCCGCAGTCTGAGTCTGCGCTCCCGACTCGATCTCGGCAAGCACCCGGGTGGCTTCGTCCGCGGTCGCGGCGGCCACCTCGCCGGCTTCGAGCAGCGCCAGCAACTCCTCCTCGCGAGTCCGGTTGACTTCCTTGCCCTGTTCGATCTCGTAGCGCAGAGCCTGCAACTCGCGCTCGTTGCGGACGCGATTGAGCCGCATGCGACGGTCTTTCATGCGGGCTTCGTCGGCCTCGATCACGCTCTCGATTTCGCGACGTTGCTTGTCCAGGGCCTCACGTTCGTTACGCTTGGTCTCGGCAAGCTGTCGCTGCTGTGCCAGTCGATTTTCGGCTGCCTCCATCTCCTTTTTCAAAGCCTGTACCTGTTCGGTCTTTTCTCGAACGACTCGGTCCAGGTCCTGTAGAGCGGTCAAGCGTTGAATTGCGGTTTGGGCGGCGTTCTCCACGCGCGTATCTTCCCCTCTCACGGAAACAATGGGCCCACCAGGATTCGAACCTGGGACCTACCGGTTATGAGCCGGCGGCTCTGACCAGACTGAGCTATGGGCCCGTTACCTGCACACCGGCGCGAGGAGGCGGCCCCACGCTCATCTCCGCGCGGCAGCCGTTCTGCCTCCTCGGCGTCGCCCGGCGGTCGCTCCGGGCGTTCGGTCATTGCCGTCCCGCACCCCGTACGACCATCTTCCATGCAGATGGCAGCCTCTTTACCGGAAATCAAGCGGCGCCCCAGCCGTATGGCGGTACCGAACCTCACCTCTTGCCTCGCAACAGTTCATTGGCCCGTCGGAGTCTCTCCTGCAAGTGATCGTTATCGCCGCGTGACTCGGCGTCGCGGAGGTCGGCGCGCAAGGCCGCCGCAGTCGCACGCTGCACGCGCGTGGCGATTCTCGCCACGCAGTCGCGGGCCACCTGCAAGCGGTCCGTCGCTGCCGCGGGCCCCTCACCCAGCAAAGCCGCCGCGACTTTGTCCGCCAGCGCACCGGGTAACCGGTCGATTATGCCCGCGGCGGAGTCCCCGCGCTCCCAAGCTCCCAGGATATCGCGCCCCGCCGTCGCCAGTTCCCCACTCGACAACGCCTCGATCGCCCCCGCGGAGGCGGCGAACCGGGCGGCCTCGCGATCGAGCGCCATGACCTCGATCAGGGTCGATTCCTCAGGCCTGAACTGCGCCCCAGACGCCTGCATCGTCGGCGTGGAGGCGGCGCCGCGCTCGCCGCCGGCGGCCCGCCCTTGTCGGAACACCGACTCGTCGACACCCAGCCGCTGCGCCGCGCGCTGGGCCAGCAAGCTGAACTGCACCGGGTCGGCCACCCGGCTAATCACATCCCTGACCCGCTGGATCGCCGCGGCCCGCGCCGGCATCGGAGCCGACTGTCCGGGATCGACCCGTTGCAGGAAGAAATCGGCCAGCGGAATGGCCTGATCGAGAAGTCCGCGCGTTCGCTCCGCACCATGCCTGCGGACGTAGGTGTCCGGGTCTTCGCCGTCCGGAAGGAAGGCGCCGAGTCCCCACACCCCGACCTCCGCACAGACGCCGAAAGCCCGCATCGCCGCCTCCGCCCCCGCCCGATCGCCGTCAAAGAAAGCCACGATCTCGGGCGCGAAGCGCCGTGCGAGTCGCAGTTGCGAGGCGGTCAAAGCGGTTCCCAGAGTCGCCGCCACGTGACCTATGCCCGCCTCAACCAGGGAGAGCGCGTCGAGATATCCCTCGACGACGACCAGCCGGTTCGCGGTGCGCACGGCATCCCGCGCCTCGTAGAGACCGTAAAGCACACGGCCCTTGTGGAAGATCGGCGATTCCGGCGAGTTCAAGTATTTCGGCTGTTCGGTTCCGAGAGTGCGGGCTCCAAAGCCAATGATGTGACCGCTGCCGTCACGAATCGGGAACGTCACGCGTCCCCACAGACGGTCGTAAGCAGTCCCATCGTTTCGTGTGCCGACGAGGCCGACCTCGGCCGCGCGCGCCGTCGACTTACCCTGAGCACGCAACCGCCGCGCCAGTCCGGATCCTGCCGCCGGACAGAAACCGAGCCCGTAACGTTCGATGGTCACGGCCGTCAGGCCGCGCCGTGCGAGATACTCGCGCGCCGCCTTTCCAGCCTCCGCCGCCATGCAGCCGCGGAAGTATTGCTGGGCCAATTCGTTCAGTTCGATGTATTGCCGGCGTGCACTCTCGGCCCCACTGTCCGACAGCGTCGGCAATGGCACTCCGGCCCGACGCGCTAGGGCCTCTACCGCTTCCACAAACGTGAGGCCCTCCATGCGCATGAGAAAAGTGAAGATAGTCCCACCGACCCCACAACCGAAACAGTGAAACAGGCCGCGGTCGTCGCTGACCGAGAACGACGGAGTCCGTTCGCCATGAAACGGGCACAGGCCGACGTAGTTGCGGCCGGCTTTCTTGAGCGTAACGAACCCCGATACGACCTCGACGATGCTCACGCGATCCCGGATGGCTTCCAGCGTGGAGTCGGGGATACGTACCGCCATGGGCTTCGCTCAGCCCCCCCCGCCGGTCTCCGGAGCCACACCCACCGCCCATCCCGTGCGAACGGCTTTCGCCGCGGCCGACATCAGGTGCTGGGCAACCGTCGACTCCCGCAAGCGTGTGTCGAGGCCGGGAAGTACCGGGAACAGGTGCAGGAAGAGCACGACGAAGGCGACCAGAACAGCCCCCTTACCGGCACCCAGGCAAGCTCCCCCGAGACCCTGCAGCCACCTCCGACCGCCGACGCCACGGAGCCAATCCGCGACGGCTCCGAGCGCGCTCATCGCCGTGTGCACACACACAAAGATGCCGACGAATGCCACCCCTGCAGGGATCGGCGGCGGAAGGCGAAATGATCGGTCGATGGACGCCTCGACCCAGGGCGTCAGCCACACCGCCGTGGCAAGGCCGCCGACCAACCCCAGGAGCCCGAACGCCTCGCGAAAGAACCCACGCCAGAAGCCGCGTAACGCCGCGAGGGCGACGAAGCACAGAAGCAGGACGTCGGGCGCGGTCATCTGCACCGCGTCCTCATCGATCCTGCTCCTGCGCATCGAACATCAAGCATCAGTACCCACTCCGAGCAACTCTCCGGAGGAAACGCTTCTTGGCGGCGAGCGCCTTCTTCTTCCGGCGCACGCTCGGTTTCTCGTAGTGCTCGCGTTTACGCAGCTCGGCGAGGATGCCGGCCTTTTCGCACTGCTTCTTGAAGCGCCGGATGGCGCTCTCGATGGGTTCGTTTTCCTTGACGCGAACCCCTGCCATATTAGGTTCACCCCCTCCCGCTCGTGGGATGGTTGAATTCTTGAGACGCCCTGCTTACGCCCAGAGCGCCTAACCTGCGAACACTAGTTCTTTGCAGGATGATGTTCAAGGTGACGGCGTACCGGGCCGGTGGAGCGCCGCGAACCTGTCGGGATAATCGGTAATGATTCCGTCGACGCCGGCCGCGAGCAGGTCTTCCATCACCTCGACTTCGTTCACCGTCCACGTCAGGACCAGCAACCCACGCTCGTGCGCCGCATTCACTGTCGCCTCGGCGGTAAGTGTCCAGTGGGGATGGAATGAAATCGCTGCGAGGCGCCGCGCCCAGTCCCAGGCGACTTCGACGTCGGCATCGGCCCACAGCAGCCCCAATTGCGCCGCCGGCTCCACATCGCGCAACACCGCCAGCGCTTCCGGGTCAAAGCAAGACACCACCGTCGATCCGACGATGTCCGCACGCCGCAGGACGTCCGAAAGTTGCAACGCCTGCCCACGCCAATCCGCTCGCGGCGACTTCAGTTCCACGTTGAGGCGGGCACGGCCATCGACCAGCGCCACGACCTCGCCGAGCGTGAGAATCGACTCGCCGGCAAATGCCGGCCCGAACCACGCACCGACATCGAGCGCCCGCAAGCCCGGAAGTTCATGCTCGCGCACCAGACCACGGCCATTGGTGGTCCGCTCCAGGACGTCGTCGTGAATTACGATCAGCTCCCCGTCTCGACTGAGGTGCACGTCCAGCTCGATCATGTCCACGCCATGATCGAGGGCTCGCAGAAACGCCCGTCGCGTGTGTTCGGGGGCCTCACCCGAAGCCCCGCGGTGGGCAATCCGCAGCCACGGCCGGTGCATCGCCGGTGTCCTTAGGCCAGGCGAGGGTGCCAATCAAGGCCGCGTGGTGCCCGGACGCCGGTTGCGCTCTGGAAGGCGCTCGTGCGATAGGGTCGCCGTGGCTCGTTCATGGGCCGAACTCAGCGTCAGGGTAAGTAATCGGCATATCGAGGCCGTCTCGAATTTCCTCGTCGAGGCGGGCTCCCCGGGAATCGAGGTGCGCGAGGGTTCGGCAAACTCGGAGATAGTGGGGTACTTCGCCGGAATGCCTCCCATCACCGCCCTGCGCAGGTTGCTCGCCGACCTCGGAGCAAGGCTAGATGGGATCGCGACGCGTCGGGTAGACGAGGAAGCCTGGGGCGAAACCTGGAAGCGGCACTGCCGACCACAGACCATCGGCAAACGGCTCTACGTGTGTCCGTCATGGGAAGTAGAGCGGGCTCCGTCTGGCCGCATCGAGATTGTCATCGACCCAGGCATGGCGTTTGGCACCGGGGACCACCCGACAACGCGGGCTTGCCTGCTGCTCGCCGAGCGTGCGGCGGCTCGTGCACCCCTGCGACGCGTGCTCGACTGCGGCACCGGTTCCGGGATTCTCGCCATCGGCGCCGCGCGCCTCGGAGCCCGGGAGGTGTGGGCTGTCGACCCGGACCCGGTCGCTCGCGCCGCCGCGACGGAGAACGGTGAGATCAATGGAATTGGCGGTCGGCTGCGAGTTGTCCCTTCCCTCGACCCGGTCTCCGGACCGTTCGACCTCATCCTGGCGAATCTTTTCGCCGACCTGCTCGCGGAATTAGCGCCGCGGTTGCGGACCTTGCTGGCACGCACTGGCGTTATGGTATGCGCCGGATTTGTCAGCGCCGACGCCGATCGCGTCGAGCAGCAGTTCGCGCGCGAGGGACTTCACGCCACCCAGACCATCACGGAGGGGGACTGGGTGACACTGGAGCTGCGCCGCCCATAAGAGGCATGGCTGTCCCGATCTTCATCGTCGAGCCGCATCAGTTAGACGGACTCGATGCCATTCTCCGGGGAGCCGAGTTTCGCCACCTGCGCGTGCGTCGCCTGCAGCCCGGAAGTCGGGTCGTGTTGGGCGACGGGCGCGGAAGACAGCGCCCCGGGGTAGTGGTCGCCGTGGCTGCGACAGAGGCGGTCGTCCGCTTTGCGGGTGCAGCGACCGAAGGGGTTGACTCTCCTTGCCGCATCACGCTTGCCCAGGCGGCACTCAAGGCCCCCAAACTCGATCTTCTCATCGAGAAGGCAACCGAGTTGGGGGTGTCCGCAATTGTGGTCTATACGTGCGAGCGTTCCCTTGGCGCCGTCTCGACCAGCCGTCGCGAACGTTGGGAAAGGATCGCTCGCAGCGCAGCCAAGCAATGCGGGCGCGCCACGTCGCCCACCATAACCGGTCCGCTGCCAGGCGCCGCCGTCTTCGCGGATGCAACGTCCCCCCTGCGGCTACTGTTTCTCGAGCCTGCCGCCACACGACCGGCACAGCCAATAAGTCAGCTTGCTGAGCTGTCCACCCCTGCCGCGGTCACTACCATCATTGGCCCTGAGGGCGGATTCACCCCGGAGGAGCGCCAGACGGCCATCCTGGCGGGTTGCACACCGGTAACCCTCGGGACCCGCATCCTGCGCGCGGAGACCGCAGCAATAGCCGCGCTTGCCCTCTGCCAGTTCCTCTGGGGTGATCTCGGCAGATCACCGGGATGAGGCACTCCGCCCTAACGCAACGGTCACTGCTACCTTGCGACCGTGCCGCATGCGCCGTAGCATCCACAGCCATGCGCCCATCCTCAACAACAGAACGGCAGCGGAAGCGGTTCCTATTCGTCATGGACCCCATCGACCGCATTCTTCCCGACAAGGACACCACATTCGTCCTGATGCTCGAAAGCCTCCACCGCGGCCATGGCGTCTACTACTGCACCCAATTCGACCTGTTCACGCGCGACTCCACCTCCTTCGCTTGCTTCCGCCGGGCCGATGTCATGCGGGGTATCCCGCACTTTCGCCTCTTCGAGGAGCGAACAGAACCGCTGGACTGGTTCCAGGTAGTATTTATGCGCAAGGACCCACCCGTGGATCTTGACTACCTCTTCGCCACCCATCTCCTCAGCCTCGCCGACCCTGCTCGCACCCTCGTTCTCAACAACCCTCGCGCCTTGCGGGACGCCAACGAGAAACTCTACACGCTCAATTTCCCTTCGTTGATCCCTCCAACCCTCGTAACCTCCGACATGGCGCGCCTGCGCACTTTTCTCGCCGAGGTCGGCGGCGAGGCCATTCTAAAGCCCCTCGACGCGTGCGGTGGCGCCGGCATTTTCCTCATCCGCACCGGCGACCGCAATCTCAACTCGATTATCGAGACCGCGACCGCGAACGGCCGTCGTCTCATCATGGCGCAGCGATACCTTCCCGAAATCCGTCAGGGCGACAAGCGTGTCATTCTCCTCGACGGCCAACCTCTCGGCGCCGTCTTGCGTGTCCCGCGAGAGGACGAGCACCGCGGCAACATTCACGTCGGCGGCAACTGCGTAAGAAGCGCCCTAACCGCCCGCGATCTTGAGATTGTCGCGGCGGTGGGGCCCCGTTTGTGCGCCGACGGCCTCGTCCTTGTCGGCCTAGACATCATCGGCGACTATCTGACCGAGGTTAACGTCACCAGCCCTACGGGCGTTCAGGAAATCAACGCCCTCGACGGGGTTTGTCTGGAGCAATCGATTCTCAACCTCGTGGAGGGCAAGGCACCGCCTCCTAGCTGATCCAGTCCGCGCCCCATCATAGCCAATAGGCAAAAAAAGGGGCGCCCGATTGGGCGCCCCTTCGTCGCTAGGCCTCCACTCCCTGCCTGTCTCAGGGGAGCGTCATCACGTCTGCGGCCTCGCGGCTCCCGTTCTGGTGTATGTTGAACGCCGCCGTTGCAGTATCCCCCTGGCGCCCATTCGGCGCCCGGTCATGGAGTTCTGTCGCCACGGCAAGTATCCCACTACCGATCGACTGCATCCGGGTCTGCCCCGTCAGGGTGCCTGCTACCCCGGCCCAAAAGATCGATCTCGAATTGTTAGGCGTGTCGATGTTGCTCAGCAGGCGTTCGTCG
The DNA here is from genome assembly GCA_023150935.1 of Candidatus Binatia bacterium. Taxonomy (NCBI): domain Bacteria; phylum Candidatus Binatota; class Binatia (SeqCode); species Binatia bacterium. Next base: position 30,768 of record JAKLJW010000039.1, read on the forward strand.
AAGCACCGCACGCCTCGGCTCGTCGAGAACCGCTGCTCGTATTCGTTGAACACCAAGTATTGCACCACGGCCTGCCCGGGGATCTGCCGGAGATAGTCAGCCGTGCATGGTATGAGGGTCAGCTCGGTGTAAATATTCCGATCACTACCAGGAACCGGATTCTCCGCCCCGTCGAAAAAGTGGTTGAGTAACAGGTATTTAGCGCACCCGTTGTACTCGGCCTCCGGCCCACCAAGAACAAGCTCGTTACTCGGGGCCGAAACTGTTCCAGTGGCCTGCACGCCGATGGCATTGTACTCCTTCACAGTAAACGAAGCGCCACCGTCGGTATCGGCCGTCACCACCTCGCCCTTGAGCACGTTGGCCTCGGTGCTCTTCACGGGGTCGCCGTTGGCGTCAATCACGTAGCAGCGCAACTCGCCGACGAACGGATCCTCCGGTACCGGAGGTATACGGGTGCCGGCATTGCTCTGGGTGCACGGACCACCGGGCCCACCGACGGACGTCTTGCACTGGTCGTCGCTCGTGCAAGCTCGCGTCGGCCTGAGTGCGCACACGCCGTAGGGCAGGGGCAGCATATAGTCGGACAGACCATCCGAGGCCTTCCACTCGATCGGCTGCCGAGCCGTCAGTCGCGCCCGGAAGTCAACCTCCAACCATCCGGGAACGCAGAAACCCAATCCACCACCCGCGCTGCAAACAGCGGGGTTACCGTTACAGATTGCCCCGTCGTTGAACCCGCCCGAGCAGTGGTAGTTCGCATCCACGTAGAAGCAGTGGACTTGAACTGTCGCCGATTCGTTAGTGTTGGTGAGCCGGATAACGGTATCCGTTCCCACCCCCGTATCCACCTCGATATCGGGGTACACAACCAAGGCTGCCGGCTTGTCCGATTCGATATCTGCCCGTGCCGATTGCACGCCGGGGATCATTAGAACCGCCGCGACCGCCATCGTCCAGCCTGCCCATCGCACCTGTCGCATGTGTCGTCTCCTTTCCACAGTCCCTGGGACGCCAGTTGGCCAGCGCAGCTTGGTCACGGTACCAATTGGTCCGCGGGAATAGTGATCAGGTCGTGGACCGTCTGATCGCGGAACGTACTGTGTCCGTTCGCCGCGGCCCGCGACACGATTGTCGGCGTTCCGGTATAGCAGCCCGAACCAGCCGGGCACTGCACGTGCGTCTCTTCGAGGACCGCAACGACACCGCCGCCGATTACGCCCTGATTCGGGGCTGCGGCAAATGTCCGCATCCGAGTCTGCAAGGTAACGCCGCCGATGGTGCTGGCCAAGAAGGCGTTGCTGATCTTCTCGAGCTCGTAGGACTCCCAGCACCGGAACGTCGTCGACGCAGAGAGCGCCTGCTCGTATTCGTTGATGATTACGAACTGCATCGTGACCGGCGGAGGGTTCTGGGTTTCAAAGTTCTCGGTGCACGGCACGACGGTCAGGTTCACACCCACCGCGCTGCACGGTGGCGCCTCGCAGTAAGGCTGTTGATCGACCACCGGGCTCGGCGCGCCCACCGCCGGATGATCGAGCAGCCACGTGTGCGGGCAAGCGTCGTACTCAGCGCCACGCGGGCACTCCAAGGTCACTCCGCCGCCGAGGCAAAGTACGTTGTCCCCGTTGTTGTTGTCGTTGCCCTTGATGCCAATGGCATTGTACTTGGAGACGTCTCCGGTGAGCGGATCGACCAAGGTGGCGTGACCGGTGAGCTTGTTGTTCGACTGCGGCTCGCCAGTATCAATGTTGACCTCGATACACTTCAGCTCGCCCGTGAAGTCCGGCACAACCGGAGGCACCCGACCGGGGGGGAAGCCCGCATCGCAGCAATCCGCATTCTCCGTGCCGGACGTATTCGGATCGCAGGGCACCGCGCGGCAGCTCGCATTCGTGCCGTCATCGAGACGCCCCGTCGAAACCACCCAGTGCGTCGGCTGCTGCTTGGTAAGCCAGATGTCGAAATCGATCTCGGTCCAAAGCGGCGGGTTATTAGGCCCAACCGGTAGGCCGGGAATCGTCGGCGCGCCATTCACGTAAAAGCAGTGGGCACGCGCGGTCGGGTTCCCGGTGTTGGTTATCTGAATGATCGTGTCCCGAACCCCGTTGGCGATGACCTTCGGGAAGATCAGGATCGACGCACCCTGCTCGGTGGTAACCTTGGCGGCCACTGGTTGGGCCGTGACGCCCAAAGCGACCAGGGCCACCAGCCCCATGAGCCCAAATAGCCCTCGCTGCCTACGCATTACCCTCCTCCTTTCAATCACGCCGCACCGAATTCGCCCAGGGCGAACCCCTCGACCAAGTAGCGGCCTTATATCTAGGGGGTCCAAAGTTGTCAAGTCAAAAGGACCCTTTTTTCGAACCGGCTCCACACCGACTTCCTTCCACGTTCTAGGGCAGATAGATGTAGTCACTTTGCGTCCGCGTGCCGTGAAGGTGCAGGTTGAACGCCGCCCCTCCCGCGCCCGCACGGAACTCCTCCACCACCCCAAGAAGCGTATTCCCAATGCCCACTTTGTCGGAAGCGACGCCGCGCAGGCGAGTCTGCCCGGTCAACGTACCCGCCACCGCCGCACTGAAGATCGACCGGTCGGGGCTGGCGGTGTCGATCGCGGATATACGGATCTCCTGGAAACAGGTTACCGGACGACTCGTCGAGAACCGCTGCTCGAACTCATTGTAGACCAGATACTGCACGGTCGTCGTCACCGGCGCCTGCGTCAGGAAGTCCTCCGTGCAGGGCACCAGCGTCAGATCGCTGGTCACCGTACGGCCCGAAACCGGGTCAAGCGCACCGTCGAAGAAGTGGTCCATGATGAGCACGTTCGGACAGCCCGCGTACTCTGCACCGTCACCGCCCAGAACCAGGACGTTGTCACGATCGTTGGCGTCCGCCAACGCGGGGATGCCAATCGCGTTGTACGCAAGAACGTCGATAAAGTCGGCGTCCGAACGAACGATCTCCACGTCGCCCTTCAGTTCGTTGCGCTCGACCGGGGCATCGTTCCGGTCCACCGCAATGCACTTCAACTCACCGACGAACGGGTCCTCCGATACCGGGGGCACGCGGCTGCCGCCGTTGTTACTCGGCGCCGCCTGGCCTGTTGCATCAAGAGGGAAGCAGGGCAAGTCCGTGCCTACGACCTCCTCGCACGCCACCGCCCCCTCCGAGGCCAGCCAAGCAACCGGCTGCCCGGCCGTGATGTTCACCTGAAAATCTGCTTCCTGCCATCCCGGTATACAGATCGCCCCCGGACCGCAAGGATTATCCGGGCCCGGCGGCGCCCCCGGCATGCAAACCGTGGCCGGCGCGTTCGAGCAGTGGCCATTGGCGTTCACGTAAAAACACTTTATCGTAATCGCCTCATCGGAGATGTTGGTCACCCTGACCAGCGTATCCGCCCGCCCCCGACTCGTAACCCCCCTCGTGTCCACGGCGATCTTGGGGAAAACGAGTAGCGCCGCCGGTCGGTCGGACGCCACCTGGGCCTGGATCCGTTCCGAACCGGCCCCGACCGCGGCCGCAACTGCCATTAGTCCGGCAAATAGCCGTGCACCCCTCGGCCAGAGGCGCCGTCGCGGCCTCATTGGAACACCTCGATCAGCCGAATGACGTCGCCGTTCGGACGCTCCCCTTCGACGAGCAGATTCAAAGCCGCCCGCCCCACGCGCAACGTCCCCGGGGCCAGCCCCGGCTGTGCATGAAACTCCTCGGCAACCCCGATGAAGCCTGGATACTCGGGGGTTGCCGCCCACATTTGGATCTGCACGAACCGGCTGCCGACGAAGCCCACCTCGAATACGCGAGCGACTTCGCTCAGCCGGAAACTGCTCCAGCAAGTCACCGTCGTACTCGCCGAAAACAGCTCCTCGAACTCATTGATGATCTTGAACTGGACCACCACCGAAGCCGGCACCTGGTTCTCGAAATCCTGGGAACACGGCACCAGCGACAGTTCGGTAAAAACCCGCGACGGGCCGTTACCGAACGCCTCAACCGCCGGATTCGTCGCGCCCTCGGCAAACGTGTTGACCACCAGGGTCTGCGGACAGGCGTTGTATTCCGCCCCGTTCGGACACACTTCCGGCGGCGCGTTGCCAAGGCAGAGGAAAGCGTCCTCGTCGTTCGAACTGATACCCGTATTCAGCCCGAGTATGCCCACCGCATTGTACTTGCTCGCGTCCCCCTCGGGCGTAACCAGCGTCGCCTCCCCCTTCAGGTGATTGCCATTACTCGGATCCCCGATCAGGTTGACCTCGACGCACTTCAACTCCCCGACGAAGGGATCGGGCACCGGCGGGATCATTCCGGGATCGAATCCCGCCCCGTCACAGTCCCGATTGGCCCGCGTACACGCGCGGTCTGACGGATCTTCCCGCCGCCCCTGCGACACCACCCAGTGGGTTGGCTGATGCTTGGTAAGCCGGATATCGAAATCGACTTCCTGCCACTGGGGCGGGTTCAGCACCCCGGGCGGCTGCCGGGGATCGGCTGGCGACGCATTCACGTAATAACAGTGCGCATACGCCATCGAGTTCGATGTGCTTGAAATCTGGATAACCGTGTCCACCGGGGCGCCAGTCTGCAGGCCGGCAGCGTCGGACAATACCCGCGGAAAAATGATTATCGAGCTGGCGCGCTCGGTGGTGACGTCGCCGTAGACCGCCATCGCCCCACCCAGGATGAACGCCGGCACAAGCAATACAGCCCGCATCGTTCGGATGGCACTCCTCGTCAAACCCGCACTCCTCAGTTGTCTACGTCCCGCCGAACCCCGGCACGGCGCCAATCCGAGCCCAACCACTCGCAACCACGGCTCTCGCCGCAGAACCAAACTCGCCGCTAAATAGACCCCATAGCTATTCGAGTCAACCAAAATACACGGCCGCGTGCGCGGGTCCGTCGGTCCTCTATACGGGGGTGAGCCAGTGCCGGTACGCCGGGACCTCGCCGCGCGTCACGCCGGCATACCACGCCTGCAAATCCTGCGTCACCGGACCGGGGCGGCCCGCGCCTATCTGGCGGTCGTCGATCTCTCGAACCGGCGTCACCTCCGCCGCCGTACCGGTCATGAACACCTCGTCAGCCAGGTAAGCATCGTCGCGGGTGAAGCGCTCCTCGCTCACCGCCACCCCGCGATCGCGCAACGCCGTCAGCACGGCGTCGCGGGTTATCCCCGGCAAGATCGACGTCGCCGGCGTCGTCCGCACTCGCCCCCCGCGCACGACGAACAAATTCTCTCCGCTGCACTCGGCCACAAAGCCGTCGGTGTCGAGCATCATCGCCTCGTCATAACCGGCGCGCCGCGCCTCGACGGCCGCCAGGATCGAATTCACATAATTGCCGACCGCCTTGGCCTTGGTCATGTGCGTGTTCACGTGCATGCGCTGAAACGACGCCGTCTTGATACGCACCCCGCGCCGCAGACCCTCTTCACCCAGGTACGCCCCCCAGGGCCACACCGCGATCGCCACCCGAACAGGATTGTTAACCGCCGCTAACCCCATTTCGCCGTCGCCTAGAAACACCAGCGGTCGCAAGTAACACGAGGTCAACCGATTCGCCCGCACCGTCTCGATGCAAGCAGCCCTCAGCGCGTCGCGATCGAACGGCATGGCGATCCCGAGGATGTGCGCCGACCCCAACAAACGGTCGACGTGCTCGGCAAGGCGAAAGATCGCGCCCCGTCCGTCGGTCCCCTCGTAACACCGGATCCCCTCGAACACCCCGAACCCGTAGTGCAGGGTGTGCGCCATGACATGCACCTGAGCCGCGTCCCACGGAACCAGCGCGCCGTCGAACCAGATGTAATCGGTCTTTTGCACTTCAATTCCTTTCTCGCCCGCACACGGCCCACCCGCGACCGCCACTTCCGCCGCGGCGGACTCGCGCCCTACCGAACCGCCGCTTCCCAGTCAACGCAGCCCACGTTCGACCTCGTCGAACCACCGCTCGTAGCACCCGCGTATGGCCTCGCGGCGCACGACGTACTCCTGCCATAACCCCTCGGCGGCATCCGCTCCGCTTCCTTCGAAACCAACCCGCCTGGCGACAGTCGCCAACTCGCCCCGCTTGCGGTCCAGCCCCTCGACCGGCCGGTCGTAGGCCAGGCGCAACGCGTTATCGACCCGCCGCAGGAACCGGTAACCGTCGGACAGCAGTGCGTGGTCGTCCGCCGGCAACACGCCAGCGGAAACCAGAGCGTCCAGCGCCACGAGCGTACCCCGTACCCGCACCCGCGGTTCCGTCGCCCCATGACGCAGTTGCAGCATCTGCGTCACAAACTCCACATCCACGAGACCGCCGCGTCCGGTCTTGATGTTGAACCGCTCCGCGGTCTCCTGGGCCAGCTCACGTTCCATCCGGCCGCGCAGACGCCGCATCTCAGCCACCTCGGCGGCAGTCAGGGGAGCACGGTACACGAACGCCGAAACGATCTCAGCCACCCGCTGCCCCAGGGCCTCGTCGCCGGCCACCGGGCGCGCCTTGATCAGCGCCTGCCGCTCCCAGATCTGCGCACTGGTCTCGTGATAACGGCGGAAACCTTCCAACGCCGACACCAATGGCCCCGAACGTCCGGACGGCCGCAACCGGGTATCTATCCGATAGACTATCCCCTCCTTCGTCGTCGTCTGCAGCAACGTGATCAGCCTCTGCGCAAAACGACTGAAACACTCGTGCGCCGACAATCCGAGATCGTCCGACTCCTTCCCGTCGTACACGAAAATCAGGTCAAGGTCGGAATGGTAATTGATCTCTCCGCCTCCGAGCTTGCCCAGCGCCAGCACCGTCACGGCCCCCGACAGGCGCGCGAGCCCGCAGCGGGCGCATACATCCATGTCCGCCAGCCGGCTGGCGGCCCGCAAACACACCTCGGCCAGCGCGGTCAGCTCGGCACTCACATCGTCGGGACCCAGCAGCCCCTGCATGTTGTTGATGCCGATGCGCAGGAACTCCTGATTACGGAACCGGCGCAAGACATCGAAGCGCTCCTCCTCGTCCGCAGCGGCAGTCAGAGTCTCGGCGATCTCCGCCGCCAGGTCTGCCGCCGCGCGGTGTACGTGCACAAGGTCGGCCCGCACCAGCGTGTCGAGCAACTCCGGGTGACGAATGAAGGCATTCGCCAGAAACTGACTGCCACCGAAGAGCTCGACGAGCATCCGCAGCGTTCCCGGATTCTCTCTCAGCAGCGCAAGAAAACTGGTGCGCGCTCCCACCGACGACACAAAGGTCGCCAGATTACGCAACGCCAGATCCGGGTCCGCCGTCCTCCTGATGGCGGCAAGCAACGCCGGCGCCACCTCGAGCAGCACACGCCGTCGCGGCGCCCGCGCTCGCGCCCCCGGCGGCCCGTCGCGCAGCAAGACCAGGTCGTCGTAACCCGATTCCGGGTCCTTGAACCCGAAACGGCGCAACGCCTCGACCGCCTCCGACCGGCTCCCTCTCGCGTTGAGCAGCTCCAGCACCTCCGGGTCTGCCGCGCGCCGCCGCTCCGCCTCGGGTTCGTAAAAGAGCTTCTCGAAGGCGCGGCGGACAACCGCGGCGCAGCCCTCGAGATCCCGCCAGAAACGCTCCACTGCGTCGCTACCGGAGTACCCCAGACGCCTTGCCAGCGCCTCCTGGTCGCGCTCCCCCGCTGGCACCGTGTGCGTCTGCCGTTGCTGAACTATCTGGATCTTGTGCTCGACGTTGCGCAGGTGCCGGTACGCCGCCACCAGCGCAGCCCCTTCGTCCTCCGGCACATAGCCGCCCTCGACCAGGCAACGCAGCGTCGGCAGCGATCCCCGCCGACGCACACGGTCGTCTCGTCCGCCGTGGATGAGTTGCAGCACCTGGACGACGAACTCGATCTCCCGGATGCCGCCACGACCAAGCTTGACGTTGCCTCGACCACCCTTACCGCCGAGCTGCGCCTCCACCCGCGCCTTCATCTCCTTCATGTCCGCGACGGTGGCGTAGTCGAGATAACGCCGGTACACGAACGGACTGATCTCCCGCAGGAACGCCTCGCCCAAACCCGTCGCCCCGGCGATCGGTCGCGCCTGAATCAGGGCACTGCGCTCCCAGGTCTGGCCGTACGACCCGTAGTAAAGTACCGCGTTGCTCACCGTGTTGGCGATCGGACCATTGATACCGTCGGGGCGCAGGCGTAAATCGACCCGAAATGCGAACCCCGCAGGGGTTACATCTTGCAACCCGCGAGTCACCAACTCCGCCAGGCGCGTGAAGTATTCACGTGCCCCGATCGCACCGCGAGGCCCGCCCACACTCTCGACCGCGTCCGACTCGTAAAGATACATCACGTCGACATCGGAGCTGTAGTTCAGCTCCCCGCCGCCAAGCTTGCCCAGTGCCAGCACCACAAAGCCGGATTCCTGTCCACCCCCGTCCCCGCCACCGGGCAAGCGCCCGAACTGCTCGCAGACCACCCGCCGGGCCCAGTCGTAGGCCGCCGCAAAAAGCCCGGTCGCCAACTCGGTCAGCTCGCCCATCGTCGTCTCGACCGCGTAGCGACCCAGCAAGTCCGCCAGCCCGATGCGCAGGTAAGCAGCATGGCAGTGCCGCCGGAGCTGTTCCGAAAACGCCTCCCAGGGAAGCGCCGCCGCCCCGGTTAGGGCCGCATGATGGTCGGCCGCCGGGCAGCATTGCGCCGCGAGTGCCGCTCGAAAGACTTCCACCCACCGCTTACCCGCCGCGCGCAGGTGCCCCGATAACGTCTGACTCCCGCCGAAAAGAACAAAGAGCGCGGCCCTCTCCGCCGGGGTCAGCCCCACAATCGCTGCCGGGTCGGCCGTCTCGTCCAGCAAGTGCTCCCAATTCGCCAGGGCCAGACCGGGATCGGCAGCCCCGGCAAGCAGCGCCGGCAACCCGCCGGCGACCTCGGGCGCCACCACCGCTATTGCCTCGGAGGCCCTTTTCAGGCGCGCATGGTCGACGCCGAAGCGCCGCAAAAGGTCGTCATGCGCCTCCATCGGGACCGACTCTAGCGCAAGCCCACAGGCGCCTGTCGGAGTCCTCTCCGGCGCACCCCGGCGACGAGCCCCCGCTCCCGGCTCACAACGACACCACCGCCGTGGAGCCGCCGGCCCCCCGGAGCACCGCCGGATCGCCACCGGCACACTCGGCACACCACGCCGCGAAATGCTCCTGCGCACGCGCCGCCAGGCCAGCCCGCCGGGCCCGCCCCTTCTCGCGCCCGTCCAGAGGCGGGAACAATCCGTAATTGGCGTTCATGGGCTGCAGATCGTGCCGGCGCCTGTCGGTTACGTAGTCGAGCAACGATCCCATCGCCGTTGTCCTCGGCGGGACGGTTGGGGCCAGCCCGTAACGCAACCGGGCCGCGTTGATCCCCGCCAGCAACCCCGCCGCCGCCGACTCCACGTACCCCTCGACACCCACCAGTTGCCCGGCCAGAAATACCGACGGACGCGAACGCAGCTGCAACGTCGGCAACAGCACCCGCGGCGCATTCACAAACGTGTTACGGTGCAGACTCCCCAGACGAACGAACTCGGCCCGTTCGAGACCCGGTATGGTCCGCAGCACTCGGCGTTGCTCCGGATAGGTCATCTTGGTCTGAAAACCGACCAGGTTGTACAACGTTCGCTCGTGGTTGTCCGGACGCAGTTGCACGACCGCAAACGGTTGCGTACCGCGGCGCGGGTCGATCAGCCCGACCGGCCGCATCGGCCCAAACGCCAGGGTGTCCCTTCCGCGGCGAGCCATCTCCTCGATCGGCATGCAGCCCTCGAAGTAGACGCAGCGCTCGAAATCGCGCGCCGCCACCGTCTCCGCCGCGCGCACTGCGTCAACAAAGGCATAGTACTCGTCGCGCGTCATCGGACAGTTCAAATAGTCGTCGCCCCCCTTTCCGTACCGCGAGGCCGGAAACACCAGGTCGCGATCGATCGAGTCGGCTGTCACGATCGGCGCGATCGCGTCGTAGAAATACAGATGCTCCTCGCCGCACAGCTCTTGCAGGCAGTGCGACAACCGCGGTGACGTCAGCGGCCCGGTCGCGACGATGGCGAGACCCTCCGGCGGCTCCGTGACCTCCTCCCGCACCACATCGATGGAAGGATTCTCGTCTATGGCCGCGGTCACCGCCGCCGCAAAGCGCTCCCGGTCCACGGCCAGTGCTCCTCCCGCCGGCACCGTGGTACGTTCCGCCACCGCCATAATCAGCGACCCGAGTTGCCTCATCTCCGCCTTGAGCAGGCCGACCGCGGCATCGAGCGACGCACTGCGAAACGAATTGGAACACACCAGCTCGGCAAGACGATCGGAGCGGTGCGCCTCGGTACCGCGCCCCGGTCGCATCTCGTACAACCGCACCGGTATCCCGCGGCGCGCCACCTGCCAGGCGGCTTCGCTCCCGGCCAGACCGCCCCCGACGACGATAACCGGGGCGCCCGTCACACCGCCTCCGCCTGCGGCTCCGCCACAGTCTCCTGATACGCACACCCCTCCGAGAGACACCGCCGGACAGTCCCGTAACGCTTCGTCGTCTTTTCCACCACGAACGGCGCCGCACACAGCGGGCACGGCTCCGGCACGGGCCGGTCCCAGGTGGCAAACTTGCACTCCGGGTAGCGCCCGCAACCGTAGAACGTCTTGCCGCCTCGCGACTGCTTCTCCATGATCTCGCCCTGCTTGCAGTCCGGGCAGGCGACCCCGGTCGGCTTCGGACGCACCAGCGACCGCACGGTCTTGCACTCCGGATAGCCGGAACAACCGAGGAATTTCCCGTACCGCCCGAAGCGCACCTGCAAAGGCTTGCCACACGCATCGCATTTCTCGTCGAGCACCTCAGGCTCGTCGATCCTGATCCCGCCCTCGTCGTCGCGAGAGAAGTTCTTCGTGTTCTTGCACTTCGGGTAGTTGGGACAGGCGAGGAACTCGCCGTTGCGCCCCCACTTGATGACCATCTTCGCCCCGCACTGCTCGCAGGGGATTTCGGTCGGCTGGCCCGCCCGCTTGACGTCGGGCATCTTCTCTTTCGCCGTGTCGAGGTCCTGCTTGAACGGCGCGTAGAACTTCTGCATCGCCTCGCGCCACGGCTCCGCGCCCTCTTCGACCCGGTCGAGGTCCTCTTCCATCTTCGCCGTGAATTCTACGTTCAGAATGTCCGCAAACGCCTTGAGCAACAGATCGGTCACCAGCAGGCCAAGCTCGGTAGGCCGCAGCCGCCGCGATTTGTCCTCGACGACGTACTCCTTGTTGAGAATGGTGCCCATGATCGACGCGTACGTCGACGGCCGCCCGATGCCGTTCTCCTCCAGCGCCTTGATCAGCGTCGCCTGGGTGTAGCGCGGCGGCGGTTGCGTGAAGTGCTGCTCCGGCAGCAGGTCGTGCAGGCGCAACACCTCGCCCTCCCGCAACGGCGGCAACTGGCGCTCCGCCTCGTCGTCGTCCTCCTCCGCACGCTCGTCGTCTCGCCCCTCGGTGTAGACCCGGATGAACCCGTCGAACTTCATGATCTGGCCGGTGGCCCGGAACAGCGTGTCCGCCGCGGCGATGTCGACGCTCGTCTGGTCGAACACCGCCGGAACCATCTGACTCGCGATGAAGCGATTCCAGATGAGGGTATACAGCGCGAGCTCCTCCTTGCTGAGGAATGACACGACGCGCTCCGGGGGATTGTCCATCGAAGTCGGCCGGATCGCCTCGTGGGCATCCTGCGCACCCTTCTTGCCCGTGTACTGGATGGGCTCGGCCGGCAGGTATTCCTTGCCAAAGCGCGCCGCGACAAAGCCGCGCGCCTCCTGCAACGCTTCCGGCGCGCTCCGGGTCGAGTCGGTTCGCATATAGGTGATCAGACCCACGGCTCCCTGCTCACCGAGCTCGACGCCCTCGTAAAGGCGCTGCGCGATCCGCATGGTGCGACTGGGCTGAAACCCGAGCTTCCGCGACGCCTCCTGCTGCAAACGCGACGTGATGAACGGCGGCGTCGGAAAGCGCCGGCGTTCCTTGCGCTCGACGCGGCTGACGACGAACGGCACGCCCCACAAACGCGCCACCAGCGCGTCCGCCGCTGCCTGGTTCTCGATACGGAACTTCTCGGGATCGAGCTTGTTTTCTCCGATCCGCAGCAGCCGCGCACTGAACGGCGGCGGCGTCTCGCCCTCGACCTTCGCCGCTATCGACCAGTACTCCTTGGCCGTAAAGGCCCGGATCTCCTTCTCGCGCTCGCAAATCAGACGCACCGCGACCGACTGCACACGGCCGGCGGAAAGGCCGCGGCGCACCTTGTCCCAGAGGATCGGACTGATCTGGTAGCCGACCAGTCGGTCCAGGATACGACGCGTTTGCTGCGCATCGTAGAGGTGGCGGTCCAGTGTGGTCGGTTTTTCGATCGCCTCGGCAACCGATCGCCGGGTGATCTCGTTGAACAGCACCCGGTGAATCTTGCCGCGCGCCGTTCCGAGTTCCTCCGCGATGTGCCAGGCGATCGCTTCGCCTTCGCGGTCCGGGTCGGGCGCCAGGTAGATGTTGTCCTTCCCTTTGGCGGCGGATTTGATCTCTGCAATCACCTTCTTCTTGCCGTGCATGACCTCGTACTCGGGCTCGAAGCCGTTGTCGATGTCGACGCCCAGCCGGCTCTTCGGCAGGTCCTTGACGTGCCCCACCGAGGCCTTCACTTCGAATTCCTTGCCCAGATACTTCTGCAACGTCTTCGCCTTGGCCGGCGATTCGACGATAACCAGGTTCTTTGCCATACACCTCATTCCCGTGTCGTTCGCCGTGCCGCTCCCCCCGTCCGCACGACGAACCGCTTGCCCGGCAACTGCTCCACGATCCCCCTTAGTTCCAACGACAACAAACCCTGCAGCACCGCGGCCGGAGCCAATCCGCAGCGCCCGATCAGAGTATCCACCTGCACCACCTCGTCACCCAGCGCCACGCGAATCGCCGCTTCCTCCGGCGGCAGAGCCGGGGCCGGCACGGCGTCCGGGGTCACCAGGTGGGGCATCAGCTCCTCGACTACATCTTCGGCCCGCTCTGTCAACTTCGCTCCCTCGCGCAGCAGACGATGGGTACCACGCGTGTGCGCCCCGACAAGCCCCGGCACCGCAAACACGTCGCGCCCCTGCTCGGCGGCAAATCCGGCCGTAATCAGCGACCCGCTACGCTCGCCCGCCTCGACGACCACGATGCCGAGCGACACACCGCTTATTATGCGGTTGCGCGCCGGGAAATGTTCCGCCTCCGGCTGCGTTCCCATCCACAGCTCGCTCACGATAGCCCCCTGCCGTCCGATCGATCGGAATAACGCATGATGTTCGCTCGGGTAAACGACGTCAACTCCACAACCAAGCACCGCAATCGTGCGGCCGCCAGCCTCCAGCGCACTGGCGTGCGCCACCGCATCGACGCCCCGCGCCAGACCGCTCACCACCGTGAGTCCGCAGCGAACCAACCCGGCGCTGAGGTCGCGGCTCACGCGCAGGGCATACGAACTGGCGCGCCGCGAACCGACAATAGCCACGGCCGGCGCGTCGGCCGCCTCGATGGCGCCACGCACGAACAGCACCGGCGGCGGATCGTGGATGCGCCGCAACAGCGACGGATAAGCCGCGTCGTTCCACGTCAGCACGTGCGCCCCACAACGGATGACCCGGCTTACCTGCTCGTCGACCGCCGTCCAGTCGCGAAATCCCCGAATCGCCCGCGCCACCTCGGGCCGCACCCCGGCGCATTCGAGCGCGTGCACGCTGGCGCCGAACACGGCCGCCGGCTCGCGAAACGCCCGCAGCAATCCCTGGTACACCACCGGCCCCACCCCCCGCACCATGCGCAATGCCAGCCAATCCCGCCACTCGTCGCGCCGCGCCGCACTCGCTTCGTACCTGCCACCACTCATTACCAACCCGCCTCGTCCGCCCTTAACGAATACCGCATGTCCATTAGTAAGTAACTATACATTAGGCTTTTCTGTTTATTCAACACACACCATTTGCTAGGATGCCGGTGGGAGGAAAGCGCTGTGCTGGCGACGGCACTTTCGAGTGCGGTGCACGGGATCGACGCGTTGCTCGTCGAGGTGGAGGTAGACATCGGCGGCGGTCTGCCGGGGATGGCCATCGTCGGCCTCCCGGAAACCGCCGTCAAGGAGAGCAAAGACCGCGTCCGCTCCGCCCTGCGCAACGCCGGCTACGGAAGCCTCGAGCGGCGCGCGACCGTCAACCTGGCCCCGGCCGACGTCCGTAAGGACGGCTGCGCCTTCGATCTGCCCATCGCGCTCGGCGTCCTCGCGGCCGAGGGACTTGTCCCGCAGGCGGCCCTCCACAAACACGTCGTTCTCGGCGAGCTTTCGCTTGACGGGCGGGTCAAGCCCGTCCGCGGCGCGCTTCCCATTGCCGCCATGACCGAGCACCGCCGCCTCGCCGGCGTCTTGCTGCCGCCGGAAAACGTCCGCGAGGCCGCGGTGGTCCAGGGCATCGCCGTGCGCCCCGTCGCCACACTCGCCGACGCCGTCGACTTCCTGCGCGGCGAGCGCGACATCGCCCCGGTTCACGTCGACCTGGGGAGCGTCTTTGCTCCGAACGGGCACCACGACCTGGATTTCTCCGACGTGAAAGGGCAGGAGCACGTCAAGCGCGCCATCGAGGTGGCCGCCGGCGGCGGTCACAACGTCATCATGGTCGGACCGCCGGGCTCGGGGAAGACCATGCTGGCCAAGCGCCTGCCCACCATCCTGCCCGCGTTCACCCTCGCCGAAGCCCTCGAGACCACACGTATCCACAGCGTCATGGGGTTGATGGACGACCGCGCCCTGGTGACGGCGCGGCCGTTTCGGGCACCGCACCATACAATCAGCGACGCCGGCCTGATCGGCGGCGGCGCTCTGCCGAAGCCCGGCGAAGTCAGCCTCGCCCATCACGGCGTCCTCTTCCTCGACGAGCTACCCGAGTTTAGAAAGAACGTCCTCGAAGTCCTGCGCCAGCCGCTCGAAGAGATGCGCATCACCATCTCGCGGGCCGTCGGTTCCATGACCTTCCCCGCCAACGTCATGCTGGTGGCGGCGATGAACCCCTGCCCGTGCGGCTACCACGGCGACGCCCAGAAGGAATGCTCGTGCAGCCCCGTACAGATTCAGCGCTACCGGGCCCGCATCTCGGGGCCGCTGCTCGACCGCATCGACATCCAGATCGAAGTCCCCGCGGTACGCTACCGGGAGCTCACCGCCCGCGACCCGAGCGAATCGTCGGCGGCGATCCGCGCCCGCGTCGACCGCGCCCGCGCCGTGCAACTGGCGCGCTTCCACGGCCGCACCATCTTCTGCAACGCCCAGATGCACCCGCGCGACCTGCGCCGCTACTGCACCCCGCAACCCGACGCCGAGACCCTGCTCGAAAACGCCATGACCAGACTCGCCCTCAGCGCCCGCGCCTACACCCGCATCCTCAAAGTGGCGCGCACCATCGCCGACCTCGACGGCATCGACACCGTCGGCACCGCCCAGGTCGCCGAGGCCATCCAGTACCGCGGCCTCGACCGCGCGTTTCACTGACCGGTGCGCTCGAGACCCCGATGAACCGTCAGGCATGGACTCGCGTTTCGCTCGGTCGCGGTTCTCAACCGCCAGCGAGGAGGCTATCATCGCCATGGTGTCACAGACCGTCTTCCGCTCCGACGAGACCTTCACCCAGGAGTCGTTCCGCCTCTGGCTGGACGAGCGGCCGGCGTCCGACCTCAACCACTACGAGTTGCTCAACGGGCGTATCGTCATGACCCCGCCGGCAGGATGGCCCCACGGGCGCCTCGATGCCACCCTCGTTCGCATCATCGGCACGCACGTCGACTCGACGAAGTCCGGCCTCGTCCTCGGCTCCAGCGCCGGCTACGACCTGCCCTCCGGCGACACCGTCGAACCTGACGTCTCGTACATCGCGCAAGCGCGTTTCGACGCCGGCCCGCCGCCGCAGCGCGGGCGGTTTCTGCGCATCGTGCCGACGCTGGTCATCGAGATCCTCTCGCCGGCAACGGCCAGGCGCGACCGCACCGAGAAGCGCGCCATCTACGCCCGCAACGGCATCGACGAGTACTGGCTCGTCGACCCGGACCGGCGGTGCATCACGGTCTGCACGCTCGCCGCCGGCACGTACGATGACGGCCGGACATTCAAGGCCGGGCCGGTGCGATCGAGCGTCCTGCCCGACCTCGCCGTCAACGTCGAGGACGTGTGCACACCGGCTTGAGGTTTCGCCGCGGGAATCGCACGCCGGCCCCCCATTCCTTCTCGCCGAATTGTCCGAACTGGCGCACCGTCCCCCCCCCCCGAACTACGATGCTCCCCTCCGTACACGTACTCAGCGAAGCGGTACACGTACTCGTACACGGACTGAGGGCGCGCAGCGATGAAGTTGGACCGCGAGCGGTTGGACGTCTACGAGGAAGCGGCCGTGTACGAGTACGTGAACGAGTACGAGTACGGAGGAGAGCCGGGCTCGACGGCGCCGCGCCTGATACGCAGCGTTGGGCTTCCACTCCGTAGACGTACTCAGGCGGATGGCGGACTCCCACATCGCTATTCGGAGGATGCAAGGACCTCCACGGCATGGGTGTCCGGCCAGCACCACAGGCGCGGCTGTTTGTGGCGCGGTCGTGTGCTACTGAGCCGCCGTGCCTTACGAGATCCGATTCGCACAGGGCGTTTGCGATCGCATGAAGTTCCTGATAGCGGCGGAGCGTTCGGTCTTGCTCGATGCGATCCGCGCGCAACTGACACACGAACCGCTCGTCGAAACGCGTCAGCGCAAGCCGTTGCGACCGAATCCGTTGGCTCCGTGGGAATTGCGCACCGGCTCACTCCGCGCGTTCCATGAGGTGCGGTCGCCAGAACGAGAACCATCCAACCGAGAACTCGAAGCAGCCGCCAACGTGGTGTATGTTCTGGCAGTCGGCAAGAAGGAACGGAACGCGCTCCGGATCGCCGGGGAGGTAGTCAAGATATGAAGACCCTCGCGCTCTCGACGGCATCACGCTCGCTTGCCGAGTACGCAAACGAACTGGACGACGAAGTCGTCCTGCTGACCAAACGGAACCGACCGTTCGCCGCGATTGTGCCGCTTCGGAATGTGGACCGGGAGACCCTTGCGCTGAGCACACATCCTGGATTTCTCGCCCTCATCGAACGGTCCCGACGTCAGGTTGCCGCCGGGAAAACGCTCTCCTTCGAAGAAATGCGCACCGTATTGGCGCGTCGTGGGCGAACCAGCCGCTCCAGGCGACCGCGAAAAACGCGCCGCGCCTGAGCGCCAGGGTTATTAGACGGTTAACGCGCTCAGGGAGCCGACGATAGGTTTCTGCCGGACGGGTACTGGACTCCGCCCGGGTAAGGGATAACCCCTGCCCGTGCCCCTGCCCCTGCCCCGACGTCAGGCCAAACCGGGCTGGGGGTCGGGCTGGGAACTGGGGGTGCGTTTGGCGCCGCGGGACGCTGGGTCAGGCCCGCGTTCGCCCGCTCCCGATCCGCATCGCGCGCGGTGACCTGTGCCTCGACCCGTCGCGCCACAGCGACTGCACGAGCAGCCGCTTACCGATGTTGTCGACGTCGCGCCGCGTCATGATGCTCCGTGACAAGCGGAA
>JAKLJW010000040.1 GCA_023150935.1 Candidatus Binatia bacterium
TTCGCCCCGAGTAGGACCCGTTTGTTCAGGGGCCGTATCGCGGGGTCACATCAGACGTGCCTCGATACGCGCCTGAAAAAACGGCACTACTCGGCACGAACGGTGGCGCACCGCTCCTCGATCATCTGGAAAGTTCTTCGCGCCGTGCGCGCAAACTCGGAAATCGTAAATCAGCCGGGGCGGCCGTCCGGGCGCGGCGTCACCAGGAGCGGCACGTACGTCACCAGGTAGATCGCGAACGCCCCGGCGAACAACAGCCCCGACAGGATCATCGACGGCAAGTACGCACCCAAACCCAACAGCGGTCCGAACACCCGTACCACCGCCGCCAGAATCATCAGCCCGAAACCGACCGCGACGATCGGCTCCACCACCAGCAACCGGCCCGTGTGCCCGATCGTAACCCTGGTCATCATCCCCAGCGTCAGTGCCCCGATCGCACCGGCGGTCAGCGCGTGTAGAGCCAAAGTGCCGCCGACCGCAGGCACACCGAGCGCCAACGCGCGCAAACCGAGACCGACCGCCACCCAGAAGTGCCCCGCATGCAGAATCCAGAGCAGCGGATGACGAAGCGTGTGCCGCGTGCCCCAGCGCCACATGCGACCGACGACCGCAACCGCAGTCAACCCCGCCAGCGGGGCAACCATGCCCTCCGGTCCTCCCACCGTATCCAGAACGAGTACGCCGACCATGCCGCCGACCGCAGCCCGATCGAACAACGCGATGTTGGCGATGCCCTCGGCCCGCGTCGCGTTGCGCGTGAACATCGGTACGATGCGCCCGGTCATCACGATGATCATCACCATGTACAGGTCGGCCGCCACCCAGCCGCCCTGTCGAATCCATCCCGGTGCGATGTCCAATGCACCCAGGTGCATGGCGAGATTCGCGACGAATAACGCCGTAAGCATGGCGACGAACTGGTAATTGCGACGGTTCTCCGTAGCCAGGATCGGCCGGCCGCAGGCGAACGCAAGGGCGGGGAGGAACGCGAGGTCGCAAAGCGCCGGCACGGGCACGGGCAGGCGGTCCGCCATCAGCATCGCCGCCCGCCCGATCAGCCACAGGAGGGCCAATCCGCCCAGCGGCCACCCCACGACGGTCTCCCGTTGTGTCCAGTTGGCAATGGCGGTCAGCAGGAACCCGGCGACCACCGCCAGCGTGAAGCCGAACAGCATTTCGTGCGCGTGCCAGAACGGGCCGCCTAGGTAACTGCCGGGCGAGAGGTGCCCTTCGAGCACCCCCAGCCACACCGGCATCGCCACGGCCGCCCATCCCGCCGCCAGAATGAAGAACGGACGGAAACCCTTTCCGAGGACCACCGGCCACACGTGCCGCCCAACCGGCGGCGCATCCGCAAGCGGGAGAGACATGCCCGGCTACCTATCGTCGCCTCGGCGAAACGCACACCTTCATGCCACCTTCTCTACATCGACTCGCACATCGTTGAAACATGCCCCGCCACCGATGTCGGACAGATGATCCGGCATCACCGCCGTCGATGTCGCGCCGTTGCGTGTGCTCGACTGCCAGGCTCCCTTCGGCATCGCCACCACACCGGGACGAACGGCATCGCCGACCCGGGCGGGCAGCTCGATTTCGCCCAACTCGTTGTAGACCCGGACCATGTCGCCGTCGGCGATGCCGCGGGCGCTCGCGTCGGTCCGATGCATGGTCAACTCGACGGCCGGCCGGGTCACCTCGGCAAGGATCGAGTTGATCGACTTGCTCGTCGCCGGACTGATCATGGTCAACGCCCCGGAGGCCGGCGGCGGCTGGAAACCGATCGGCCCCAACTCGGGCGGGCAGATCTCGATCTTGCCGCTCGCCGTTCTCGGGAAGTCGGTTCCAAACTGCACCAGCGTGGTAGTGTCGGCGAAGTGTACGTGGGCGACGCGCTCGGCGCGCATGCGCTCGCTATCGACGCCGCCGAGGCGCACGGCCGCACCGCTCAACGCCGCGTCGAGCAACGCCGCCGGGTTGGCGGCGCGTGCCACATCGTCGAACCCGAAGGCAGCGGCGAGCATGCCGAACAGTTCGTAATTGCTCTTCGCCTCACCCCGCGGAGCGATCGCCGGCTCGGCATACTGGATCGCATAGTGGCCGTAAGACTTGTGCAGTTCGGCCTGCTCGAGGAACGTCGTCGCCGGCAACAGTATGTCGGCAAAGCGCGCCGTATCGGTGAGGACCTGTTCGTGTACGACCGTAAATAGATCCTCCCTGGCAAGGCCTCGCAGGATACGGTTCTGGTCGGGGGTCACGGCGACCGGGTTGGCGTTGTAAACGAACAGCGCCCGGATGGGCGGCGTCATGGGCTCCGTCAGCGCCCGGCCGAGCTGGGTCATATTGACCTGCCGTGCCGGCCGCAGCCGCAGGTCGGGTCGCTGGATGGCTTCCTTGTTGATCGACGCCACGCGCCCGAGGCTCATGGTCATGCCGCCGCCCCGCACGCCGAATTTGCCGGCTACCGCGGGCAGGGCGAGGATGGCGCGCACCGAATTGCCGCCGTTGCGGTTGCGCTCGATTCCCCACCCGCAACGGATCACGGCCGGCGACGCCTGCGCGTAGGCATCGATCACCCGGCGGATGTCGCCCGCCGGCACGTCGCAGACCGCGGCGGCGCGCTCGATCGGCCACTCGCCGGCGGCCGCCGCCAGCGTGTCGAACCCCGCGACGTGGGCCGTGACAAAGGTCGTATCGACACGGCCGGTCCGCATCAGCTCGTGAATCATTGCAAGGGCAAGCACCACATCCGTACCGGGCCGCGGTTGCAGGTGGACGTTGGCCCGGCGCGCCAGCGGTGTGCGGCGCGGATCGATCACCGCGAGAAACGCGCCGGCGCGCTGCGCGTGCTGAATGGGCGGTACCAGATGAATGCTGGTGACGGAGGGGTTCACGCCCCAGAGCACAATCGCACGCGCCAACCGGTAGTCCTCGGGGGGCACCCCGCCCATGCCGTCGAACATCGCCGAGTACACCGCACCGGTCGGCGCCGCGCAGAGCGTCTTGAGGAGCTCGGTAGCACCCAGTCGATTGAAGAACTGCGCGTCGACCGCGCCTTCGCCGAAGACGCCGGCCGAACCGCCGTAATGGTACGGCAGGATGGCCTCCGGGCCGTCGCCGGCAATGATCTCCCGGAAGCGCGCCACGATCGTCGCCACGGCCTCCTCCCAGGAGATACGCTCGAAGCGGCCCTCGCCTTTCGCGCCAACGCGGCGTTGCGGGTAGAGGACCCGCAGCGGCGAGTACACGCGCTCCGGGTAGCGGCGCACCTTGGCGCAGATGAATCCGTCGGTAAGCGGATTGAGGCGCGAACCGTCGACGCGCACTACCCGCCCGCCGGCCACGGTCACTGTCAGGCTGCACGTGTCGGGGCAATCGAGGGGGCAAACCGACGGGTAGGTGCCGTCCCGCCCCGGTGGCTCTACTGCGTTTGTCTGCACCATGGGCTCCTTATTACACACGCCGGGCGAACTTGCCGAACCTGTCGCTTCGACGATTGTTGAGGTGACCCGGAGTTCCTTGCCGTCGCCGGTGTCGGTCGAGCTCGCCTCGACCCCGTCCGCAGGCGCGGAGTATGGCTGCGACCGCGCCGGTTGCGACCTCGCCTTGCGACGGTACCGCCTGCCCCGTATAAGCCGAACATGCCTCGCCGCTCCGGCCTGTTCGCCGTACTGCTGGCGTTCGCCTTCGCCTGCCGGTCCGAACCCGCTGCCTCCGGCAACGACGCTGCGGCCGCGGCGCCCTTCAAGGTGGCGTTGCTCAGTCCGGGACCGGTGAGCGACGCGGGCTGGAACGCCCTTGCCTACGAAGGTCTCCTGCGCATCCGCGATCAACTCGGCGCCGAGGTGGCACAGGTGCAAACCCGCACCCCAGCGGAGTTCGAAGAGGGCTTTCGCGACTTTGCGCGGCGCGGCTTTCAGCTCATCTTCGGACACGGGTTCGAGTTCCAGGATGCGGCGGCGGCCGTGGCGGCGGATTTCCCGAAGACGGTGTTCATTACCACCTCCGGCAACACGGTGCGGCCGAACGTCGCGCCGCTGCGGTTCATGCTGGAAGAAGCCACCTACCTCGAAGGCATGCTGGCGGCTGGAATGTCGAGGAGCGGCAAAGCGGGTGCGATTGGCGGCATCGAAATGCCCCCGGTGAAGAGCACGATCATGGCGTTCGAGGCCGGGGCGAGGGCGGTGAAGCCGGACTTCGCCGTGGCGGTTTCGTACGTCGGGAACTGGGAAGACGTCGGCGCCGCCAAGGAAGCGGCGTTGGCGCTCGTACGACAGGGAGCCGACTTCCTGTTTCATAACGCCGATGCGGCGGGGCTGGGAGTATTCCAGGCCGCGCAGAGGGGGCAGGTGCTGGCTTTTGGCGCCAATCGCAATCAGAACGATGTCGCCCCGGACGTGATTCTCGCCAGTGCTGCGATCGACATCCCACAGGCGTTTCTGCGCATCGCCCGGGAAGTCAAGGACGGTGGTTTCGAGGCAAAGATCGAACGAATGGGCATGAAAGAGGGTGTCGTGTCGCTCATCCTCAATCCACAGCTCGAGGGCCGCATCCCGGCGGCCTTGAAGGAGCGCGTGGCGCAGACGCAGGCAGGCATTGTGGCCGGTACGGTCAGCGTCCCGAGCGTCGAATTCTGAAGCGGCCGCGAAGATGACCGAGCCCGACGCGCCACCGCTGGCGGTGCGCGAGGTGTGGAAACGCTTCGGCGCCGTCGATGCGCTGGCCGGGGTAAACCTCGCCTTCGCGGCGGGGGAGGTCCATGCCGTCCTCGGAGAAAACGGCGCCGGCAAGTCGACGTTGATGCGCGTGCTCGCCGGGGCGCTGGCGCCGGACCGGGGGGCTGTCATCCTGAATGGGCGTCCGGTCGCCTTCCGCTCGCCACGCGACGCACGCCAGGCGGGCATAGGCATGGTCTACCAGCACTTCACGCTCGTAGGAGCATTGACGGTCATCGAGAACCTGGCGCTCAGCCTGCCCGGCCAGACCGGGTGGCGGTTCGATCGTCGCGCGGCGGCGGAAGAGGCGCAGACCCTGGCGGCGCGCATTGGCCTCGATCTCGGTGCGCCCGAGCGGCGCGTCGACGAGCTGCCCGTCGGTGCGCGGCAACGCCTCGAGATCATCAAGGCGCTGGCGGGGAATCCGCTCGTGACCATCCTCGATGAACCGACGGCGGTACTGACGCCGCAGGAGGTCCGGCAGTTGTTCGAGATGCTGCGGCGGCTGCGGGCCGAAGGACGGGTGGTCATTTTCATCACCCACAAACTGCGCGAGGTTAAGGAAATCGCCGATCGGGTCAGCGTGATGCGACGCGGGCGCGTCGTCGCCACCGCGGCGGCGGCGGACCTCGACGAGCGGGAAATGGCGGAGCTAATGGTCGGTGCGCTCCTGCCGGCGAGCGCGCCGCGCGCGGAAGTGCCCGCCGGTGCGGCGATCGCGCTGCGGGTCGCCGGGGTGACGACCGAGGCTGCCAACGGCGGCGTGGGCTTGCGCGATGTCTGCATGGAGGTTCGCGCCGGCGAGATCCTCGGCATCGCCGGGGTGGACGGCAACGGACAGCGCGAGCTGTTCGAGGTGCTCACTGCCGCGCGCGGCCCGACGGCCGGCGAGGTGCGTGTCGACGGCCGGCTATTGGCCGGTGACGGGCCGGCGGCCGCGGTGCAGGCGGGAATCGGCGCCATCCCCCCCGATCGCCATCGCGAGGGTCTGGTGCTGGCGATGTCGGTGGCCGAGAACTACCTGCTGAATGCGGCCTTGTTGAGTCGCTTCTCGCAGCGCGGCTTCCTGCGGCGACAGGAGGCACGCGGGTTCGCCGCGGACCTGGTCGCGCGCTTCGCCGTGAGCTGTGCCGGTCTGGAGGCCCCGGTGCGATCGTTGTCGGGTGGGAACCAGCAACGAATCGTCGTCGGACGCGAGCTGGCGCGGGGGCCCGCGGTGCTGGTGACCGTAAACCCGACGCGTGGGCTCGACGTGGTTGCCACCGCGGCGGTGGCCGACGCGCTCACGGCCGCAGCGCGGCAGGGATGCGCGGTGGTGCTGATCTCGACCGACATCGACGAAGTCCTCGAGCTGAGCCACCGTGTCCACGTGCTCGCCGGGGGTCGCTTGAGCGCCGCCCTGGAACCCCCGATCGATGCGGAGAGACTGGGCATGTTGATGGGGGGCGCGGGGGATCGCGGGATTGAGGGACCCGGGGGCGCGAGGGCTTAAGGGGATCGGGAGCGGAATGGGTGCGAGGGCTGAACGGGCGGGCGATGGGGTGGGGCGGCGGGCCCGGGCGCTGTTGGCCACGCTGCTGCCATCGCTGATGGCCGTGGCGGTTGCGCTCCTGGCGAGCGGCGTGGTGGTCTTGCTCGCCGGCGGCGATCCGGTGGCGGCGTTCGCGGCGTTGATCGGCGGAGCGTTCGGCAGCCTCGACAGCCTGTCGGAAGTCCTGGTGAAGGCGTGTCCTCTGCTGCTTACGGGTCTCGCCGTTACCGTCGCCTTTCAGGCCGGGGTCTGGAACATCGGGGCCGAGGGGCAGTTGCTGATCGGTGCGCTGGCGATGGCGGCGCTCGGGGCGCGACTGGGCGGGGTGCCGGCCGCGGCGGGGCTGCCGATGGCGTTACTCGGGGCCGGGGCGGCCGGGGCGCTGTGGGCGGGGCTGGCCGGACTGCTCCGCCTGCGGCGCAACGTCAACGAGGTGATCAGCACCATCATGTTGAATTTCATCGCGCTCTTTCTGGTCAGTTACCTGGTCCAGGGTCCACTGATGGAGGCCGGCGGCCGATATCCGCAAACCGACGCGGTTGTCGACTCGCTGTGGATGCCGCGGTTTGTGCCGCCGTATCGGGTTCATCTCGGGCTGGCGATTGCGGGGCTGCTGGCCGGCGGGGTTTCGGTGCTGCTGTATCGGACGCGGGCGGGATACGAGATGCGCGCCGCGGGGTTAAACGCCGCCGCGGCGCGTTTGGCGGGCATACCTGTCGAAAGGCGCATCTTGCTGGCGCTGTTGCTGAGCGGTGCCCTGGCGGCGCTCGCAGGGGCGATCGAGGTCAGTGCTGTGACGCGCCGTCTGTACGAGCGGTTCTCGCCGGGCTGGGGATTTACGGGCATTGCGGTGGGTTTGCTCGGCCGGCTTTCCCCGGCGGGGGTGGTGGTGGCGGCGTTATTCTTCGGCGCGTTGGATGCCGGTTCGGGGGCCATGCAGCGGGTCGCCGGCGTATCGTCGGTGCTCGTGTCGGTGATTCAGGGCGCCGTGATCTTCTTCCTGGTGGCGTTCGAACGAAAGCGGTGAGTGAGGTGCCCGGAAGGGGCTACGCGGTGGAGGTGGCCGGCGCCAATGCCAGCGGTCCCGCAAGGACCGGTACCCGTCGGACATCGGCCCTTGCGGGGTGGCAGAAGAAAGCGGGCGACCGGGGTCGAACCGGCGACGTCCAGCTTGGGAAGCTGGCATTCTACCGCTGAATTACGCCCGCATACGCGCGCATGGAGCGGCGTCCCCGACCATTAGAGGAAAGCCGCCCTGCCTGTCAACGTTACCCCCGCCCCGGCCAAGGACGACATCTTTTTTCCCCGGGGTACCCACTTTTTGTAATGAAGGGGCTGGATTGTTGCCGGAACAATGGTAAATAGATGTCAGCAACAGCACTGATCGACGACATTATCAGTTCGCGGCGTACCCCCCCTTCGCCGCGATACAGCCGCCACGCCCCGTTGTCACATCAACGGGGCGTGGCCGGCACCCCCTTCAACAAACCTGACCGGCGCAGCATAAGTCCCGAGCCCGAAGTGCGTGGTCCGTGGACTCATCGACGTATCGTCTGCGTGGACTCGCCTATTGCGTTCTGGTCGGGGCGGCGTGGTATCTGGAAGAGCTCGCTGGCTAAAGGGGGCGCGCAATCGCCGCCCCGGGAGGATGTATGAGCGTTCGCATTGCCGATCATCCGGTTACCACTGTGCCCGAGGGGGTGGTTTCGGCGCTTGCTGATGTCGTCGGCGCGACGCACGTGGTGACCGACGAAGGTGCCCTCGCCGACGCCGGCCGCGACTTCTGGCCCATTACCCTGGTCTGGGTTCACCACGGCGTCCAACCGTCCCGTCCCGCACTGGTCGTGCGGCCTCGAAACGCCGGTGAAGTCGCCCGTGTCCTCGCCATTGCCAGCGACGCGCGCATCCCCGTCACGCCGTTCGCCGGTCGCTCCGGAGTATGCGGCGGGTCGCTGCCCATCGCCGGAGGTATCAGCCTCGACCTGCAGGGGCTCGATCGCATCCACGACGTCAACGCGCACGACCTCGTCGTCCACGTCGACGCCGGCGTCTACGGTCCTGTCCTCGAGAAAGCCCTCGAAGCGCACGGCCTCACCGCCGGCCACTTCCCGCAGTCGTTCGAGATCAGCACCGTCGGCGGCTGGATCGCCTGCCGTGGCGCCGGTCAGTACTCCAATCGCTACGGCAAGATCGAAGACATGGTCCGCGGGCTTGAAGTTGCCCTGCCGGACGGCTCGCTGCTGCGTACCAATCCGCAACCCGCGGCAGCCACCGGTCCCGACCTGCAACGGTTGTTCATCGGTGCCGAAGGCACCCTCGGCGTCATCACCTCCGCCTGGCTCCAGCTCTGGCCTCGCCCCGCCCACTCGGCCCGCGCCGCCTACACGTTCTCGTCCTTCGATGACGTGATCGAAGTCCAACGCCTCGTTTTGCGCCGCGAAGCCGCCCCGGCCGTGCTGCGCGGCTACGATGCCCGCGACGCCGAGCTGCACTTCGCGAAGATCGGTGTGGAGGCCGGGCGCAGCGTGCTCTTCGCGCTCAGCGAAGGGGAACGCGATCTGGTCGAGCGGGAGATCGCCATTCTGGACGAGACGGTGCACACCGTCGGCGATCGCGCCCGGTCCGAAGAGTCGGCGCTTGTCGACTACTGGCTCGATAAACGCAACGACGTCTCCGGTCTCGAAGTCGCCATCCGGCGCGGCCTCGTGGTCGACACCATCGAAGTCGCCGCGCCGTGGTCGAAGCTGACCGGCGTTTACCGCGCCGTCTCCGCCGCGGTCGCCGGCGTGGGCGGCACCCTCGCGGTCGCCGCCCACGCCTCGCACGCCTACCTGTCCGGCGCCTGTCTCTACTTCACCTTCGCCGGTCTGCCCGACGACAACGTCGACGCCAAGGACAACTTCTACAGCGCCTGCTGGGAGGCAGCGATGAAGGCAGTCGTTGCCGCCGGCGGCACCATAAGCCATCACCACGGCATCGGTTTGAACCGTGCGCGGTTCATGGCGAGCGAAGTGGGCGAAACGGGCATGGCCGTGCTCGCCGCCCTCAAGTCAGCACTCGATCCGCACGGGATTCTCAACCCGGGCAAGCTCGGGCTCGGTGCCTCCGGATGGCCACGCCGGTAAGCCTCGGAGAACTCGTGGAGTTGCGACTTCCGACACGTGCGCTCGATGCGACGATCGCCGGCCCGCATGTTGTTTGCTGTCACCGAAATTGATGGGCCGGTGTGCCCGCTCATCCTCACCGGCAAGATGCCGATTCGAGAAAGGACCCGGACATGACACGTATAGTGGTACTCGGAGGGTGCGGCGGTATCGGCCGCTTCGCCGTGCGGGCGCTGGCGAGCGGACCGTACTTCGACGAGATCGTCATCGCCGACGTGCGTGCCGAGGCGGCAAAGGCGTTTGCCGCCGAGCTGGCGGGCCGTCGCGCCGTTGGCGTGGGGGTCGATGCGGCGCAACCGGCCAGCGTGCACGCGGTCATCAAAGACGCCAGTGTCGTGCTCAACTGTATCGGGCCATTCTATCGTTTCGGCCCACCCTTGCTGCGGGCAGCCATCGACGCGCACGTTAAATACGTCGACGTCTGCGACGACCTCGATCCAACCGTGAAGATGCTCGACATGGACGGTGCGGCGCGCGATGCGGGCGTGCCGGCACTCGTCGGGATGGGCAACTCCCCGGGCCTTGCCAACCTGCTGGTCCGCTTCTGCGCCGATACGCTGCTCGATACGGTCGAGGGCGCCGACATCATGCACATCCACGGCGGCGAACCCGAAGAGGGCGCCGCCGTGATCAAGCACCGCATACACGCGATGCTCAACGACGTACCGCTGTTCATCGACGGCAGGCTCATTACCGTCCGCCAGCTCGAACCCAGCGGACAGGCCTACGTGCGTGAAGTCGACTTCCCGGACGTCGGCCGTTATCCGGTGTACCCGTACCCGCATCCCGAAACGATCACGCTGCCCCGGTACCTGCCGACCCTGCGCCGTGCCACCAACCTCGGCGTCGTCTTTCCGCTGTCGTACTTCCACCTGACGCAGGACATGGTCCGGGTCGGCACGTGCACGACCGAGCCGCTGCTCGTCCAGGGCCAGCCCGTGGTGCCCATCGAGTTCGCGGTTGCGCACATCATTGCGGAGCGGCCGCGGTTGCTACGGGAGGCGCAGATCGTCGGTCCGGCCGGCTGCCTGCAAGTGCAGGTCGACGGCAAGAAGGACGGCGCGGCGCACACCTACGTGTTCTCGATGTCGTCGCGCTCGGCCGGGGCCGGCGAAGGCACCGGCATTCCGGCCGCCGTGGCGGCGGTGCTGCTGCACCGCGGCGAGATCGATCGCCGGGGCGTGTTCCCGCCGGAAGCCGCCGTACCCCCGCTGGCCGCAATGAGTCTTGCCAGCGAGATGCTGCGTACGCTCGGCGTGGCTTCGGGCGGCGATTCGATCAAACTGGTGCACGTCGGACCCGACGGGACACGGAAGGAATCGGCGTTGCCGATCTAACCGGGGCCTGCCGGGCGGATATCCACCGCGGCGGCGGGAAGCGGAGAGGTCGTTCCGTGAAACCATCCTGGTTCCTCGGCTTCGACGTCGGCACCAGCGGCGCCAAGGGCGTCCTCGTCGATGCCGGCGGGCGGCTGCTGGCGTCGGCTACGTCGGCGTACGCACTGTCGCATCCGTCGCCGCACTGGGCGGAACAGAACCCCGGCGATTGGTGGCAGGCGGTCGTCGCCTGCACGCGCCGGATGCTGCACGACAGCGGCGTCGCGCCCGCCGACGTGGCGGCAGTGTGCTTCGCGGGACAGATGCTCGGGCTGGTTCCCGTCGATGCCGCGGGGCAGCCGACCCGTCCGGCGATCAGTTGGCTCGATAATCGCGCCGGCCGCGAGGCGAGACGCCTGGTGCGCCGCCTCGGCGGCCCGCGCGTGCTGCGCACGTTGGCCGGCGCCGTGCTCACCGGCAAGGACATCGTTCCGAAGATCGCCTGGTTGCGGGTTCACGAACCCGACGTGTACGCGCGTACGCGCGCGTTCTGCGATGTTACGGGGTACCTTGTCGCCCGCGCCACCGGCAAGCTGTGCATCGATCACACGGGCGCCTCGGCGACCGGGATGCTCGACCGCCGCCGGCGAAGCTGGTCGCCACTGCTGGCGCGCATCGCCGGTTTCCCACTCGACAAGATGCCGCCCCTGCTTCCGAGCGCGGCGGTTGCCGGCGGTCTCGCCGCGACCGCCGCGGGCGATCTCGGTCTGCCCGCCGGGGTACCGGTCGCCGCCGGTCTCGCCGACATCCCGAGCGCGGCCGTCGGCGCCGGCACGCTCGCCGCCGGTACGGCGCACGTCTACCTCGGTACGTCGAGCTGGTTGTGCGTCAGCCTCGCTCGTCCGCGCGATAGCGGACGCCACGGGATCGTCTCCGTGCCGTCGGCGGTACCCGGCATGTTCATCATGATCGGCGAGTCGGAGACCGCCGGCGCCTGTGTCGACTGGTTGGCCGACTGCCTTGGTCTGCCGGCGGGGCTACCCGGCACGTACAGGCAGATCGACGCGCTCGCCGCCGGGGCGCCCGCCGGCGCGCGCGGCCTGCTGTTCGCACCGTGGCTGTTCGGCGAGCGTTCCCCGGTGGGTGACACCGAGGTTCGCGGCGCCTTCGTCAATCTCGACTTGCAGCACCGGCGCCCGCATCTGGCGCGCGCCGTGTACGAGGGGGTGGCGCTGAATCTGCGCTGGTTACTGGACGCGGCGGCGCGAGCCGGCGTGCCGTGCGCGCAGTTACGCGCCATCGGCGGCGGCACCCGCAGCGAGGTGTGGCTGCAGATCGTCGCCGACGTCACCGGGCGGCCGGTTACGCGCGTGGCGCACGCCGACTGCGCCGGCGCCATCGGATGCGCGCTGGTCGGCGCCGTTGCCGTCGGCGCGCTCCCGAGCATTGCGGCCATTGCGGCGGTAGTGGCGACGGAGCGGACGTTCGAGCCCGAGCGGACCCATGCCCCGGTCTACGATCGGTTGGTTCGAACTTTACGCGAAGTGTACCCGGCGCTGTCGCGCGCCGGGCGAGTCATCGGCGGAGGGCAAGCCGAAGGCGGCCTTCCCGATGGCCCGCCACCGAAGGGCGGGTGACGCCCGCGAAGAGCGGAGCGGTGGCAGCTCACAACGGCAGATCGCCGATGGCTTTCCTGACGCTGCCGTCGCGCTTGTAGGCGTCGATGGTGCGCTGCGCGATGCGCCACTGGTGAACCTCGTCGGCACCGTCGGCGAAGCGCGCCCAGCGCGCATGTTGCGCCATGGTCGCCAGCGGCGTGTCGGTGGAATAACCGAGAGCACCGTGTACCTGAATGGCGCGGTCGACGACCCGGTTCAGCATATTGGCGACGAAGTGCTTGGCCATCGACACCTCGCTGCGGAAGTCCTCGCCGCGGTCGATCTTGTAGGCGGCGTGCAGCACCATCAGCTTGCCCTGGTACAGCTCCATGGCCGAGTCGGCGATCATCCACTGGATGCCCTGCTTGTCGGCCAGCAACGAACCGTGCGCAAAGCGGTTCAGGGCGCGGTCGACCATCATGTCGAGTGCGACCTCGGCCTGACCGATCCAACGCATGCAGTGCGCCAACCGAGCCGGGCCGAGCCGGGCCTGTCCCAGCAAGTGGCCCTGACCCCGCCCACCGAGCATGTTGGCGCGCGGCACCCGCAGCTTCTCGATGCGAATCTCCGCGTGGTTGTGCGTGCCGCTCATGGTGGAGATGTTGCGCACGACGTTCCATCCCCTGGCCGGTAGGTCGACGATAAACGCCGTGTTGGCTGCCTGCGGAATCTCCGGCCGGTCCTCGGTCCGGGCGACGAGAATGGCGAATCCGGCGCCGCTGGCGCCGGAAATGAACCACTTGTGCCCATCGATAACCCAGTCGTCCCCGTCTTCGACGGCGCGGGTCTGAATGAGGGTCGGGTCCGACCCTGCCACTTCGGGCTCGGTCATCGCGAAGCACGAACGCGCGACGCCGTCGCAAAGCGGCCGCAGGTACTTCTCGCGCTGCGCCGGGGTGGCCCAGTGGAGGAGGGTGTGCATGTTGCCCTCGTCGGGAGCCTGGGCGTTGAGGGCGTAGGGCCCGAAGGCCGACTTGGCGGCTTCGGCCGAGACGGCGGCCATGGCGACGTGGCCAAGGCCCATGCCCCCGTACTCCGCCGGCATGTGCGGTAGCCAGAGACCCCAGTCCCTGGCGGCGACCCGCATCTCGATGATCGACTGAATTAGGAAACGACGATCGCCGGGCCGCTCGGCGACGCGGACTTCGGCTGGCCGGACGACCTCGGCGATGAAACGCCGGACCTTGAGACGCAGTGCGTCGATTTCCGGAGGGAAACTGAAGTCGATGGCCATCGGGCGGTCCTTTCGGTGGCGGGTGTCGGGAGAGAGTAGACGAGTCGACTGTGCGCCGTCGAGAGTCGAGACCGCAAGGGGGCCCACGGCAAAGTCGTTCACCGAGGGGCAAACGGTTCTTCAGGCATTACGGAACCTGGAATCCGTTCGGGCCGAGTAGCCGCCTTCTTCTGGCGGCGTATCGAGGCTCCGTCAGCGCTTTGCCAAAGCGCTGAGACCGCAAGGGGGCCGGGTTCAGTCGGTACGCGGGCTGTGGTACCGATGATTCGATGGCCGACTGCCGGTGCGCGAACACGCACCGTTGACCAACGGGGAGCACGAGCGTATGGCCGAATTGCCCGATCCGGATGTCCCGAAGCCCGAACCCAAACCAATCGACGAAAAGCTGGCGATGGAACTCCGCCACCTGGCCGAGGATGCCATCCTGCGCGGCAAGCCCAACGGCGAGGAGCACTGCCGGAATTGCCTGTACTACCTCGATACCGACGCCGACCTGACCTACTGCTGGCACCCCAAGATCCGCATCCTTGTCGGCGAGAACTGGTGGTGCCAGTGGTGGGAGGCGATCCGCGACGATGCCTGACGAACGACGAGTAACGCCGCCGGCGGGCTGCTGTTGGTGTATGGTGCGGCATTGCCAGTTCTGCGAAGTGGCTGCGCAGTAGAGACGGATTGAGCTGTGCCCATGGGGCCGTTATCGAGGCACCCGAATTGCTCGTAGTTTTCCGGCAGCAACGAAATCGGAGATGTGCGCCGAGCGCCGGTGACTCGCCGGTGTTGCTGCCCTGTGTCTGAAGGAGATTCTCCATGCGTAACGCGTCAGCCCCGGTTCAATCGGCCCCCCAGATAGCGGCAATCGAGGGGAAGCGGCGCGATCTCACGCCCGAGCGGGCGGCCGTCCTTGACGGGCTCGTGGCCCAGGCGCAAATGGCCGCCGCCGCCTTCCATCAGTTCGACCAGCAGCAGGTCGATCGGATCGTTCGGACGATGGTGATCCGGGGTCTCGAAAAGGCACAGGAGCTGGCCCTGGCGGCGGTCACCGAAACCAAGCTCGGCGTGCTCGAAGACAAGACGATCAAGAACATGGTGGCGACGGAGTTCGTCTACCATTCGATCAAGGACGAGAAGACCGTCGGGATCATCGCCGACTACCCGGAGCGCAACCTCAAGGAGGTAGCCGAGCCGATCGGGGTCGTCCTGGGCGTGACGCCGATTACCAATCCGACGTCGACGGTGATCTTCAAGGCCCTGATGATGGCCAAGACGCGGAACACGGTGATCTTCTGTCCCCACCCGTTGGCCAACCGGTGCTCGAACGCGGCGGCCCGCATCATGTACGAGGCGGCGCTGGAGGCCGGCGCGCCGGAAGGGTTCGTCGGCTGGGTCGACGACATTGCGCTGCCGGACACGCAATACCTGATGCGGCATCCGGGGGTGCAGCTCATCGACGCCACCGGCGGCCCCGGCGTGGTTCGCGCCGCCTACAGCTCGGGCAAGCCGGCGCTGGGGGTCGGGGCCGGGAATGTGCCCTGTTATGTCCACCGCTCGGCCGATCTCAATATGGCAGTGGTCGACATCCTGACCTCGAAGACTTTCGACAACGGCACCATCTGCGCCTCCGAGCAGACGGTGCTCGTCGACCGGGTCGTCCACGATCGCGTCGTCCAGCTCTTTGCCGAGCTTGGCGCGCACGTTTGCACCGCCGACGAGGTGGCGCTGCTCGAGCAGAGCGTGGTCGACGCCGCCGGCGGGCACATGCGCCCGGAGGCTGTCGGCCAGAGCGCGGTGCGCATCGCGCAGACCATCGGCCTTGCGGTGAAGCCGGACACCAAGCTCCTGCTCGCGCCCCTGCAGGGCGTCGGCCGGCATCATCCGCTGTCGTGCGAGAAGCTGTTCCCCGTGCTGGGCATTCTCCCCGTCGACGGCGAAGACGAGGCCATCAACGCGGCGATGGACGTTCTCTATTTCGGCGGCGTCGGGCACACGGCGTCGATCTTCTGCGAGGAGCAAGGGGTGATCGACCGCTACGGCCAGGCGTTGAACGCCGGACGCATCATCGTCAACTCGCCATCGTCAGTCGGGGCGCTCGGCGGGGTCTACAACGATCTGCGCCCGACCTTTTCCTTCGGCTGCGGCAGCGGCGGCGGTAACAGCACGATCGAAAACGTCAGCGTGCGCAACTACCTCAACATCAAGCAGATGGCCAAGCGCACCCCGGCGCACCAGTGGCTGCGGGTGCCGAACCAGATCTTCTACAACCTGCACTCGCTGGAAAACCTGCGCGACCTCGACGCCGGCAACGTGCTCATCGTCACCAGCCAGGATCTCGACCAGCTCGGCCTCGTCGATCGGGTCCGTGCCTACCTGCCAGCCGGCGTACCCTGCCACGTCTTCAACGACGTCGAGATCGAGCCGACCTACCGGGTTGTCGTCCGCGGCGTCGAGGCGATCCGCCACCATCGTCCGGACCATCTGCTCGCCGTCGGCGGCGGCTCGGTGCTCGATGCGGCCAAGGCGATGCGCTTGTTCTACGAGCATCCCGACCTCGACTTCCACAGCCTCGAGACGACCTACCTCGACCCGCGCAAGCGGGTCATCCAGTACCCGAGGACGGCGTCGAGCGGCCTGAAACTCGTCGCCGTCCCGACCACGAGCGGAACGGGCTCGGAGGTGACGCCGTTTGCCGTGATCACCGACAAGGAAATCGGCCGCAAGGTGCCGTTGTACGATCACAGCCTGATCCCGGACATCGCGATTCTCGATCCCGATCTCGTTCGGGGCCTGCCGCCGAGCGTGACCGCCGACACCGGCATGGACGCGCTGACGCACGCGCTCGAGGCGGCGGTTTCGGTGTTTGCCTCGGAGTACACCGACGCTCTGGCTTTCCAGGCGGCCCGCATCGTCTTCGAGTACCTGCCGCAGGCGGTGCGCGACGGGACGAACATGGAGGCCCGCGCCCGGATGCACAACGCCGCCTGCATGGCCGGGCTCGCCTTTGCCAATGCCTTCGTCGGAGTGAACCACGCGCTGGCGCACAGTCTGGGTTCGATGTTCAAAGTGCCGCACGGGCGCGCCAACGCCGTCCTGCTGCCGTACGTTATCCGTTACAACGCCGCGGTGCCGTCGAAGTTCATGCCGTTCCCGAACGTCAAGGCCTACGTCGCCCACAAGAAGTACGCGCAGTTCACCGACACCATGAGTTGGGGCGGCGGCACGGTGGCGGAGAAGGTCGACATTCTGGTCGAGAAGATCTTCGATCTGATGGGCGCCTGTCGCGTGCCGACCTGCATTCGGGACCTGAGCATTGCGCCGGAGGAATTCGAGCGCGCTCTACCCGACATCATCCGTGCGGCCTACGACGACATCAGCATCCGCTCGAATCCGCGCATGCCGTTGATCCACGAACTCGACGCGTTGCTGCGGACGGCGTACGCGGGGCGGCAGGGGTGAGCCCGCACCGGCGGGGACGTGGGATGACACAGGGGAGCGATAAGGCGACGAGGCGGATAGAGTTCGACCCGGCGGCGCCGGAGGCATGGCTGCAGCGGCTGCACACGGCCTTGCGGGAGCCGGTCGTAGGCCCGCTGGTCGTCGATATGGCGCAGACGAGTTACACCGGGCCCGCGGCGCTCGGAGCTTTGCAGGCGGCCGCCGACGCCGCCGACGCCGCAGGCCGCGAGCTGTGGCTCGACCGCGTGCCGGCGCCGGTGTACAAGGTGTTACAGGTCGCCCGGCTCGCGGCGCGCTTCCGGCGCGTGCACCACGGAACCGACCGGCAGGGCGGATAGTGACCATGCAACACGGAGCACGGATTAGTTATCGTCCGCACGAACTGTCAGCGACGGTTTGTCCGGCCCGTTTCGTCCGGCAACCGACGGTCGACATTGCCTCCCCGGGGATCGACAAATGAGCAAGCACTACAACTACGACCGGTTTACCGCGCTCGATAACTCGTTCCTCGTCTACGAAGACACGGACCCCAACACGCCGATGCACGTGGCGTCGATCGCCCTGTTCGACGCCGGGCCGTTGCGGCGCCGCGACGGCGGGATCGACATCGACCGCATCGTGCAGCACATCGCCGCGCGGTTGCACAAGATCCCGCGTTACCGCCAGCGCCTCGCCTACATTCCGATCGAGTCGCGTCCGGTGTGGGTCGACGACGAGCGCTTCAACCTCGCGTACCACGTCCGGCACACGGCCCTCCCGAAACCGGGCGACATACGGCAGCTCAAACGCATGGCGGCCCGGGTCATGGAGCAGCGCCTCGATCGCGGCAAGCCGCTGTGGGAGACGTGGATTGTCGAAGGTATCGAGGGCGACCGCCTCGCCATGATCAGCAAGACCCACCACTGCATGATCGACGGCGTCTCGGGGTCCGATCTGCTCGCCGTGCTGCTCGATCCGACACCCGCGACCCCGAACGAGGAGCCGGTGAAGTGGGTGCCGCGCCCGCTGCCGAGCGGGGTCACCCTGCTGCGCAACGAAATCGTCGAGCGCGTCCAGATGCCCGCCCGGGTGCTGGGTCGCCTGCTGCGCGAGCCCCTGACGGTGGTCGGCGAGGTCAGCGACGGCATGGCGGCGCTCGGCGAAACGATCCGCAACAGCATGGCGGCGGCTTCCGACTCGCCCTTCAATCAGCCGTTGGGTCCGCACCGGCGTTTCGACTGGACGAGTGTGAGCTTTGCGGACATCAAGCGCATCCGCCAGCGTCTTGGCGGCGCCGTTAACGACGTCGTGCTCGCCACCGTGGCGGGAGCGGTGCGCGGGTTTCTGGAACAACGCACGATCGACGTGAGCGAGCTGGCCTTCAAGGTGTTCTGCCCCGTCAGTACGCGCGCCGACGACGAACGCGGCAAGCTCGGCAACCGCGTGGCCGGGTGGACAGTGCCGTTGCCGATCGCCGAACGCGATACCGAGAAACGCTACGCGACGATCGTTGCCACCACGAGCGCCTTGAAGAAGTCGGGCCAGGCGCGCGGGGCGGAGCTGGTGATGGAAGTTGTCGAATGGACCGGGGCGACGGTGCTGGCGCTCGGCGCGCGGCTCGCCTCGCAAACACACCCGGTAAACATGGTGTGTACGAACGTGCCGGGTCCGCCACAACCGCTCTACCTGCTCGGTGCCCGGATGCTGGAAGTCTATCCCATGGTGCCGTTGGGTATGAACATGATCCTCGGCATCGCGCTGTTCAGCAATGCCGGCAAGCTATTCTGGGGTTTTAACGCCGACTGGGATCTGATTCCCGACCTGCACGATTTCGTCGCCGCTATCGAGGCGTCATTCGCCGAGCTGCTCAACCCGGCCACGACGGAGGCGCAACCGCAGAAGACGGCGGCGGTGGAGCTGCCGCCGCCGGGCCGGCCGCAGAAGCGTGGGTCGCCGCGGCCGCCGCGCCGATCTCGGGAGCGCCGCGGCACCGCCAGGGCGACGGCGTAACTACTGACCCGATCCCTCGATCCGTATCTTCGTGCACCGGCAGGTAGCTCGGCCCGAACGAATCGGAGTCGGGTTCGCTATCCCGGGGGCACCGTCGTGCCGCTCACTCGCCACGGCGCTCGGCGAGGCGCCGCTCGGCCGCCATTCGTTCGAGCTCCACGGCGGAGTGATCGACGAACTGCATCGCCGCGGCGATGGCGCGATGCCCCGCCCGTTCGGCGATCAGGCGGTGCATCGCCTGACAGACCCGGCGGTAGGCGGCATGGCCCTGCGGCGCGGTGCGCAGCTCAATCACGTGCATGGCCTCGCGGGCGTTCATCTGCATGTAGAAGCGGACCCGATACGCCATGGGCACGGCGTACTGGGCGACTTCGGGCAGTCCCGCCGCCTGCAGTTCGTTGGCGACGGCGCCGCAGGTCTCCATTACCGCGTGCCAGTCGGCGGCACCGCCGGCCTCGACGACGGCTTCGGGAACGCCGTAGCCGTAACGCGGGGAGAGCATCTGCCATTCGACCGTGACCAGCCGGTGGCGCTGCAGGTCGCGAAAGGCCCCGTAGTCGGTCAGCACGTCGAACCGGTACCCGGTGCGTTCGAACGCCCTGCCGGGTTTATGGCGGCGGTTGCCGCGGGTCCCGATGTACGCCACGAGCGCCGCGGTGCGTTCCCCCGCGCTCATGCGGCGCACGTGCGCCAGCAGTTGATCGTCGGGCAGGTGCGAGACGGCGTAAAGAGCGGCGGCAACGACCTTGACTTCGCCCTCGGGGTCGAATTCGGTCAGCACCACCTCGGGTCGCTCCTCCGCGGCGACGTCGCCAAGGAGCCGCGCCGCGACCTCGGCAGTGGCGGCGCGCGTCGCTGCGAGATAGCGGCTCCAGGCGCCGCCCCGATCGTCGCGGTCGACACGGGTCAGAAACGCCGGCATGACGGTGCGCAGTTCGGCCAGCATTCGTTCCGCATACCAGTGCACTTCCTGCAGCGGATGCGCTCGCATGCGCAGCAACAGGGCCTCGTACGCCTGCCCCGAGCCGAAAATGCCGACGTTGGACTGCGTGGCTGCGGGCAGCAGGCCGCGCAGCGTGTCGAGCGCCTTGGCCCGCAGCGTACGGCGATACGCGGTTTCCGGGTCCGTGGCAGCGCGCGGGAAGCGGGCTTCGAAGTGACGTTCCATCGGCTCGATCCAGTGGGCGTAAGTTGCGAAGGCCCGGTCGAGGGCGGCGACGTAGGCGGGTCGCAGCGGCGAGGACTCGATCTCGGCGGGCACGAGGTACTTCCAGCGCTCGCCGACGCGGTCGGCGTAGGAGATGTAGCGCGTGGATTGCTCGAGGTAAGCGGCGAGGCGACCCCATTCGAGGATCTTCGTGAGCACGTTGGACGCCCCTTCGCAGGCGAGGTGGGCGCCGCCGAGCTGGGCGACGGAGTCGTCGCCGTATTCGTGAAACACGCGTTCGTACAGCGTCGAGGCGCGACCGACCCCGACGGCGGGCTCCGGCAGCACGCTGGGACCGGCAGGCTCGACGCGGTCGAGGAATTCTTCGAGGAACAGCCGTCGCAGCGACTTCGCCGATCGCGAGTAGCGTGCGAACAGGGCGCCCTTGACCACTTCGGGCAGGTTGGTCAGGGCGAAAACCGGTCCGTCGAGGTTGGTAAAATACGGCGCCAGCGCCTCGCGCTCCGCCGCCGTCAACTCGTCTCGCGCCATCGCCGTCATGAGTGTGCGCGCTGCTTGTGCCACATTCGGCGCAGAAGGGCGAGAGCGCGTTTCTCCGCCCGTGGAACCGCTCTCGTCCTAACCCGGTGCCAGTGGTATCGACAGGCGTATGACTTCGACCTCGGCCGTATCGACGCCGGCGGTGGACGTCGCCGCGGAGCGTCTGGCGTACGTCGGCCTGGCGGTGTCGTCGGCCTGCTGGGCGTCGGCGTTCGTCATCGGCAAGCTGCTGATGGCCGAGTTGCCACCGTTGCCCGTTGCGGCGTTGCGCTACGTGCTGGCGGCGCTGATGCTGCTGCCGTTTGCGGCGCGACAGCGCGGCGAATTGCGCCACGCCGGAGGGGCGTGGGGCGCTCTGGCCGTCATGATCGTGTGCGGCGGCATGGCGTACCAGTGGCTGTTCCTGGTGGCGCTGGTGCACACGACCGCCGCCAACACTTCGCTGCTGATCGCCCTGAACCCGGTTTTCACCGTGCTGGCGGCGCCGTTGATCGGCGAGCCACTATCGCGCGACCGCCTCGCCGGGGTGGTCCTCGCGCTTGCCGGTGCGGCGATCGTCATCACGCACGGCGATCTCGAGGTCGTGCGCAACCTGGCTTTCAATGTCGGCGACGTCGTCGCCCTTGGCGCCGCGTTGAGTTGGACGGCCTTCAACCTCGCGTCGCGGCGCGCCGTGACTCGCATGAGCCCGGCGCTGGTCAACTTCCTCGTCTACGCTCTGGGTGCCCTGGTGCTGGCCGTCGCCGCTCTTCCCGGCGGCTCGCTGCTGCGACTGGGCTCGGCAAGCCCGGGCGCCCTCGCCGGTATCGCCGCCATGGCGTTGCTGTCGTCGGTGCTTGCCGGTCAGCTCTTTCTCGTCGGTGTGCGCCGTGTCGGCGTCGGGCGCACCGTGGTGTTCATTTACCTGATTCCGGTGCTGACGGCCGCGCTGTCGACGACGCTGCTCCACGAACCGTTCGGGCCCGCCCAGGCCGCCGGCGGCGCCGCGGTGCTGGCGGGAGTGTACTGGACGACGCGAACGAAGCGCCGACCGGCGTAGTCGGTCCGGGTCATCTCCTCACCGGCTAACTCGACAACCTGACGCGCTAACCCGGCCTTCCCAGCACCTCGTTCAAACTCCCGCTCCGAAACCCCTGCAGGTCCACGGCGACGTAAAGAAAACCCAGCGCCTTCAGCTCGCGCAGCAGCTCGGCGCGTACCTCCGGTTGTACGAGCCGGGAAATCGCTTCGGCCGGCACTTCGATCCGGGCAACGGTGTCGTGAAAGCGCACGCGACACTCGGCGAACCCGAGACGCCGCAACACGCGCTCTCCGCCGGCGATGCGGGCGAGACCTTCGCGGGTGATCGCGGTTCCG
This sequence comes from Candidatus Binatia bacterium, assembly GCA_023150935.1. Classification (NCBI taxonomy): domain Bacteria; phylum Candidatus Binatota; class Binatia (SeqCode); species Binatia bacterium. The sequence continues at coordinate 22,125 of JAKLJW010000040.1, forward strand.
TAAGGGAACCGCGACGACAGACAGGGGCTCGATGGTTTGTCCCATGTCCGCAAGCCGAACTCGCGGCTGGCGGCACGAATATCGGCCTTGGTGAATTCCGCCTCGACCAGCGGATGGCGCACTGCCTGCCGCGCCGCGGCCTGCAACCCGGGCCGGTAGTCGCCGAGATCGTCGAGGTTGGCGCCGTCGGCAACATGCTCGATGCCGCGGCGCTCCGCCTCGGCGGCGCAAATCTCGTACAGGTTGCTCTTACAGAAGAAGCAGCGATTCGTCGGGTTGGCGGCGTAGCCGGGGATTTCCAGCTCGTCGGCCTCGACGACGACGTGCACGACGCCGAGTTCCCCGGCCAGCGCGACCGCGGCGGTAAAGTCCTCGTCCACCGCCGTGGGCGAACGCGTGGTCAGCGCGACCACCCGCTCGCCGAGTTCGGCAACGGCGACGCGCAGCAGGAAGCTCGAGTCGACCCCGCCCGAGAAGGCGACCAGAACGCTGCCCAACTCGCGCAATCGGGCGCGCAGTTTGTCGAGTTTCGTCTGCACTCAGATGCCTTCGGCGCGCAAGAAGACGTCGGTCGTCAGGTAACGCTCGCCGGTATCGCACAGCACGGTCACGACAACATGCCCGGGGCCGAGGCTTCGAGCCACCCGAACGGCGGCGCACACGTTGGCCCCGGCCGACGGTCCGACCAGGATGCCCTCCTCGCGGGCCAAACGGCGCGCATACTCGGCGGCCTCGTCGTCGGTGACGCAGACGATCTCGTCGATGAGGCTGCGGTCCAGCACCGCGGGCACAAAGCCCGGGCCGATGCCCTGGATGTTGTGGTAGCCCGGCTGCCCCCCCGACAGAACGGGCGACGCCGCCGGTTCGACCGCGACAATCCGCACCCCCGGCCGCTCGCGCCGCAGCACCTGGCCGACGCCGGTGAGCGTTCCGCCGGTACCCACGCCCGCAACGAAGGCATCGATGCGATCGAAGGCGTCGAGGATCTCCTGCGCCGTGGTTCGCCGATGCACGTCCGGATTGGCCTGGTTGTTGAACTGCTGCGGCATGAAAGCTCCCGGCGTCTCCGCCGCGATCGCTTCGGCCCGCGCAATCGCCGCGTGCATGCCCCTCGAATCGGGCGTCAACTCCAACTCGGCGCCGTAAGCCGTCAGCAGGCTGCGCCGCTCCTCGCTCATCGTATCGGGCATGGTCAGTACCACGCGGTATCCCTTTACCGCCGCAACCAATGCGAGTCCGATGCCGGTGTTGCCGCTCGTCGGCTCGACGATCGTGCCGCGGGACGGCAAGCGTCCGTCACGCTCCGCCGCCGCGATCATGGCGAGACAAATGCGGTCCTTGACGCTGCCTCCGGGGTTCATCGACTCGAGCTTGCCCCACACCTCGGCACTTCCCGCGCCCGGGAGGCGATTGAGCCGCACCGCCGGAGTGTTGCCGATCAGATCGAGACAGGTTCTGGCGGTGCCTTCGCTCATCGGTCGTTGCGTCGTGCGGGGAATAAGGGAACGGTATCGGCGAGGTATCGGCAAGTCAATTCGAGGTCATGAAAGACGCTGAGCGTAAAGGCGCACTGGTTCTCTTCCCCGGCGCACTGGGCGACTTCATCTGTGCACTGCCGGCCGTACTCGCCTTGCACGCACGCCACGGAGATCCGCTGACGCTGGTTGCCCGGCCCTCCCTGCTCGATCTGGTCGATCTTCCCGGGGCTGCCGGCGTCGCCGTCGATCGTCGCGAGATCGCCGATCTGTTCGCCGCCGGCGCACCGCTGCGGCCGGGCACACGCACTCTGCTCGGCGGGAGGGCCGCGGCCTATTCGTGGTCGGGGTTCGGCGACTCGACGTTCGCGAGGCGCCTGGCTGAAATTGCCGGCGACAACGTCCACGTCTATCCGTTCCGCGACTTGCGTCCCGGTGAACACGCGGTCGAGTACTACGCCCGGTGCGCCGGCGTGGTCCCGCAGATCCCTCCCACCACGCTGTTTCGGTCGGACGGAGCGTTTATCGAGGCCGCTCCCTTAGCGCGCGGCCCGCTGCTGGTGGTGCAGCCGGGGAGCGGGAGTCGGGCGAAGAACTGGCAGGGCTTCGCGGCGTTGTTGTCGATCTGGCGGGCGCAGCACGGCGGAACGGCGGTGGTGCTGCGGGGCCCGGTGGAGGAGGATACCGCGGTCGGCGTCGATCTCGGTCAGCCCACGCTGGTCGGGCTGTCGTTGCCGCAGGCGACGGCGTTGCTGCGCCGCGCGGCGGTATACCTTGGCAACGACGCCGGTATCAGTCACCTGGCCGGCGTCCTCGGAACGGCAACGGTGGCGCTCTTCGGCGACAGCGACCCGCGGACATGGGCACCGCGGGGGCCGCGCGTCCGCGTGCTCCACGCGCCGGAAACCTGCCCGGTCTGCAGCCCGGGCGTGTTGTGTGTGCACCGCCTGCCGGTGGAGCGGGTGCTGCACGCCCTGGAGGTGTTCGTGTGAGCCCCGCGGGTGGCGACGCACGACGACCCGCGCGCTCGGTTACACCACCTCGGGATCCCAGAAGCGGGTCCAGTTCTCCATGTAGGCGGCGCCGTCGGCGATCAGGCTGGCGCCGTTGATGTACCGCGCGCCCGGCGAGCACAGGAACAGGGTAATCGCGGCGACCTCGTCGGCGTCGGCAAGTCGGTGCGCCGGAATGTCCTTTACGGCCAGGGATTCGTAGTCGCTGGCCTCGGCATAGGCGAACTCTTCTTCGCGCACCCCCGTGGTGGCCACGGTGCCGGGCGCCAGGGCGTTGACCGTCACGTTGTGGCGCGCCCAGTAATAGGCCAGGGAGCGGGTCATGCTGACGACGCCGGCGCGGGCCGCGCCGGAGTGGGCGAAGAACGGGGCGCCGCGCTCGAACGAGAAGATGTGCACGATATTCACCACCGCACCGAACCCGCGCTCGATCATGCGCGGGCCGACGCGGCTGCACATGTTCCACGTGCCGTTGAGATTCAGATCGACGACGGCGCGCCATCCGCGGTCGGTAATGTCCTGGGGCCGCGCCGGGAACTGGCCGCCGGCGTTGTTGATGAGGAAATCGATGGCGCCGAACCGCTTCAGCGTGGCGTCAACCAGTGCCTCGACCTGATCGATCTCGCGAATGTTCGTCGGCATCGACAGGCACGGGACGCCCATGGCGGCGAGGGCCGCGGCCGTCGGTTCCAGGTTCTCCGGCTTGCGGCTGGCGATGACGACATTCGCCCCCAGGCGTCCGAAGGCCAGGGCGATCTGCCGGCCGATGCCGCGCCCCCCGCCGGTAACCAGGGCGGTCTTGCCGCGGAAGAGATCGGGAGCGAACGTCGCGAGCGGGTCCGGAATCGTCTTCATGACGGCGGAGTGTAGGAAGCGAGTCGCGGAAAGGCAAAAGGGGGGCAGTCTGGAGCGCACCGATCTGCATCGGTGCGCGACGCGGGCGCGCCGGGCACGTCGCAACGGGTCGGACGCAACGGGTTGGAAACGGGTTGTGGAAACGGGTTGGACACCCACCATGTCGCACCCGCCACGTCGCGTGGAAACGGGTTGGACACCCACCATGTCGCACCCGCCACGTCGCGTGCCCAGCAGGTCGCGTCAGGGGGGGGAAACGGGTTGCAGGGTGGAAACGGGTTGGACACCCACCATGTCGCACCCGCCACGTCGCGTGCCCAGCAGGTCGCGTCAGGGGGGCGCCTGACCCGCGAACGGGCAACGTGGAGTTGTCACGGCGGGCCGTCGCGAGAAAAGGCCCCCCCGGGGTCCGCGTCCTCACACGGAGGACGGCGCCGAGTGGCCGGCAACCCCGGCGCCGATTGACCCCGCGCGTGTGTCGTCACGCCGAATACGTGGATCTCAGGGCCCCCACATGATGCGACGACGATTCGTGAAGGCGCTGAATCAGACCGCCGCCGCGCCCGGTTGCCGATTGCGAACGTGCGGGCACGGTTGCGGGGCGCGCACGTGGGTGTCTCGTCAGTTCCTGTCAGTTCCTGGGACGGTCGCCTACGGATGCGATTCCGCGGCTGAAACTATCTCCCTAAGCGCAGAATCCGCCCGCTGCGGAGCCCTGTTTCCTGGTTGTTCAGTCACTTGCAGAGGTGCCACCCCGGGGGACCCCAGGGGACCACAAAGGGTCCGCGGGGTGTTCGGGTCGTGGGTCGGTGGGTGCCCCGGGGGGTTGCCTGCGGTCGTCTCGGGCCTTTCAGAGGTCGAATGAAACCCGCCCTGCCACACGCGCCATGTCGCCGCCAAAACTTGTCAGGTCCCGGAAGAGATCTCCTCCATTGATATTCGTGGCCAGACGCCGGCGTCCGGTGCGATTCAGTTCGTCGTTCAGGCGATTCAGGGTGTTGGTTGGCATGTAGATGGCGACAAATCCCCAACGCTTCAGAAGGTTCAGCCGTTCCTCACTCCAGAACTCATCGGCGGCGCTGAAGAACCCGAAGCCGACCGATTCCAGGCGATTGCCCGACAGGACAAGGCGCTCGCGCGCTGCCTCGCTCTTGACTGAAATCAGGAGATTGTGGGGGGCCGACGGCACGAGGAAATCCCCGTAAAGCTTCAGCCGGCGGAACTTGCCTCGATTCAGGGACACGTGGGCGCTGGCGCCCCATTGGGGCCAACCGTGGTCGTCGAGGGCCATGTGGGGCACCCCATGGTTCTTCAGCACCTCACCGCAGAGGGCCTCCATCACTTCTCCGCCCCCTGCCCCCGCCTGGCGAGGAGGGTGTCTGAACGGTGTGTCGGGTCGTTTGGGGTGCTGGATTTCGAACGCCTGAACCACGTTGGATGAGACGATCCGCGTTCCGAGGGTCACTTCACAGAGATGAACCACCGCCTTTGCCGATACCCTGACGGGAAGCTGAGCGTACAGACAGGGGCAGAGTTCCAGGACGCAGCGGAACCGCCGAGACACGAAGATCTGTGCTGGAACCGTGTCGAGGGCATGCGAAACGTCCGTGGGGCTGCCAAGCGCTTGAGCGAAGCGGCGCAGATGCTCCGGTCCCAGGTGCAGGCGTGGGTTGGCAAGCGCCTGTTCCCATGTGTTCGCGCTGCTGCCTAAGGGACACTTCGGGTGAAGGCACTCCATCGTGGACCAGTGAGGCGGGAAACGGCGGGTGCGCCATGCCCGGGCTTTGAGGGCCGCCCATTTCGGCCTGTGAGGTACCCGTCCCGCTGGGGATTAAGGGAGGGCGGGTCGTCCGAATGCTCTGGCTTCGCGGCATCGTCCGTTGACGGGGTGCGCTTGCCGATCGGACGGACCCGCGACCGCTCGGGCGCCGCCGGATCAGCCAACGGCGATGCGCAGGGCGTGTTCATTGCCGCGGAACAAGGGAAGTTGGCCTCGTTTGTTCTTCCTGTTCGCGAGAGAGCGGCCACCGGACGAGGCGTTCCGCCGAACTATAGCCGCAGCGATCTGGCTCACGACCGGCACGACCACGGCATTGCCGAACTGCTTGTACGCCTGCGTATCTGAGACCGGGATCACGAAGCGTCGTTTCTCCGGTCGATCGAACCCCATCAGACGCGCGCATTCTCGTGGGGTCAGCCGGCGCGGACATCCCCGGCTCCGCCGAATGAGGATCTCGGAGCCGTCCTTGTAGTACCTGGCCGACAGTGTCCGAGCCACGTCGTTCGGGCCGACAAGGCCGAAGCCGAAGCCGTTTCCCTGGCGCTTGTGCTTCGCGGCGTAAGCCTGGAGGTAGTTCCACAGGTGCTCGGTCAGCGTGTACTTCGCCGCAACTCTCCCATGCGGGCCTTCGGTAAACGGCGATTCGGGATCCTCCGAACCGTCTTCGGGATGGAGGATGTCGGCCAGCCGCGGGCCGTGCATCGGATCCGGAAGGTCGAGATCGCTGAAGCGGAAGTCCGTCTCGTCCCGGAATCCGACGATGTAGGTGCGCTCACGATGCTGGGGGACGAATCCTCTCGCGTCCAGCACCTTCCAGTCGACCTGGTAGCCGAGCTCTTGCTCCAGTACGTCCAGTATGACCCGGAACGTTCGACCCCGGTCGTGGGTGACGAGATTCTTGACGTTCTCCAGCAAAAAGGCCCGCGGACGATGGCGCTCGATAATCCGAGCGACTTCAAAGAACAGGGTCCCCTGGGTGGCGTCGCGGAAGCCGTGCGGACGACCGAGGGCATTCTTCTTCGAAACGCCCGCGATCGAGAACGGCTGGCAGGGGAATCCGGCGACAAGAACGTCGTGGGCCGGAACGTCATCCGACCGCACTTCCCGGATGTCGCCGGCGATCGGGTGGGCACAGTCGAAATTCGCGCGGTACGTCTCCACCGCGAACCGGTTCCACTCGCTGGTGAAGACGCAGCGACCCCCCAGGGCCTCGAAGGCCATGCGCATTCCACCGATACCAGCGAACAGGTCAATGAATGTAAAGGTTCCGCCGCACCCGCCGCGTCCGCTCATCTCCTCACCGTCCCCCAACCCAAGCCTTGTCGAGTAAGGTACCCCGCCGATTACACCAGACCGTCCCGCCGTGCCAGCCCATCCTTCCTCCACCCGGCCGCAGACTCCGTCGGCCCGGAAGCCGGGGCGAATATAGGGCGAAAGTGGTTGCGGCACAAGGGGGCCGTGAGCCCTCTGGGCCAGGCCTTATCTCACTGGTGCTCATCCTGCCGAACTCGCACTTCCTTAATGAAGTCGCCGACGGTTAACAGCCAGCGTTGCTGGGCTTGCGTGTAGGTGTCGTGAATCGCCGCCGGCACGACGAGTTGAAGGAAGTTCCCCTGCATCTCCGCCGTCTGCGCTTCGCTGATCCCCGGCTCAAGTGTCAGAAGGTGCTTCGTATGCACGCGAGCAGCCTCGGACAGTACCTGACGCCAACGGTCCTTACAGGTGGACTTCAAGCCGAGTACGGTCAGCCGCTCGGGCGGGAAGTTGGGATCCCGGTATCGGGTAATGTCGGGGAAGACGAAGTCGGGTCTGGCCTGGTGTTCCGTGACTCGGCCGCGCGAGAAGGTCAGCCGATGCTGCTCGAGTACGTACTGGACGTGGTGTTCGAGTGCATACCCGACGCGCGACTTCCTTCGGTTGTGAACGGTGAGGGAGAACTCGACAAACTTGTCGACGTCAGTTCCGAACCCGTCCTTGAGCCGTGCGCCCACGATGCGGCGCTCCAGTGTCCGGAACAGCCGCTCTTCGAACTGCATCAGCCGCGTGAGGGTGGCGTCGGGCGCTTCGATCGCGGCCAGTTCGCCCGCTCTCGAACGGGCATAGGCAGAGAACTCAACGGTTCTCGGGAACGTGCCGCCGAATCGGGTCAGCATCTCCTCCAGCAGGTCCTCGTCGGTAGCGTCGCTCTCGATCCCAAGCTGATCCAGGACGTACTGGTGCGAGAACTTGAACTCGGTGTCCCTGTCGCCTTGGACCGCCTCCGCCCGGAACGTGCCTTCGATCAGCTCGGAAACTCCGAAGAACCACGAAATCTGCCGCTCGGCTGACGAGTTTCGCGCGCAGATCACGACCAGCACGTCGCCGCCGGGGCGTTTGGCGACGATGAGGAGATCGCCCTCCGCCGCGCGCTCTGACACGTCGGTCGTCGGAAAGTACAGGCGGTGCTCAGACCGCGAGGGGTGCCGCTTGCGAGCATCGTACCAGGTTATCGACCCAGCGGCGGTTGCCGAATGGTCATCCTCTTCGGCAAGGTAGACGAACCGAGCCGGCATCTGACGACGCTCGGTCCCGAAAATGGTCTTGAGCGTCGCGACTCCGTTGAACTCGTGTTGGTTGGAGCGCTTCGTGTCGACCTCGACCGCGCTGAGGCGCTTATACGCGAAGGCGACGAAGTAGCGGGACAGCCTTTCCGTCATCGGGCTCCTTGCGCCGTCCGGGGTGACAGCGCCTCTCCTCCGAGCTTGGCGTACCAGAGCCGGGCTCTGGGTGCTATCGACGCACTCTTGGGAGTGTCGGCAATTCAGGTATTCTCAGTTGGGTGACCCTGACTCGGAAAGAAATCGGCGTCTTTCGGCGCATCCTTCGCGTCTGGTCTGAAACCCGATTGCGGGTCTACCCGTGGCGGGGAGAACGCGACCGTTACCGTGTGCTTCTCGCAGAGTTGATGTTGCGCCGGACTCGAGCCGATCAGGTGGTTGGCGTGTACGAAGAGGCTCTGCGGCGGTACCCCACGATGGACGATCTTGCGGCCGCAGATCCTGACGAGGTGCGCGGTGTGCTCCGTCCACTGGGGTTGGCGTGGCGCGCGGACGATGTTGTTTCGCTCGCTCGCGAGGTTGCGGCCAGGTACGGCGGGCGCGTCCCCGGCGATGTCGAGGACCTTAAGAGCCTCACCGGCGTCGGCGACTACGTTGCGAACGCGGTCGCGTGCTTCGCGGGTCGGGAGCCCAGAGGCATCGTCGACACCAACGTCGTGCGCCTCATCGGACGAATCTTCGGATTACCGACCGACCCGGAGGCCCGGCGTCGCAAGCCGGTGCGAGAGGCCATCGACGCGTGCCTCGATCGCCGCCACCCACAGCAGTACAACTACGCCATCCTCGATTTCGCTGCGGCGGTGTGCACCCCGTCCCGGCCGCGGTGTGCTGCGTGCCCGTTCCGCACCAGTGGCCGGTGCGACTACGCGGCGCGGCACCAGCTCGCGCCCATGACCCCGAAGCCGAAGCCGCGGCGCATCGCCGGGCACGCCAGACGGCAGACAGGATAGTGGCGGCACGCCCTCCCGGGCGGGTCGGTGCCGGGTCGCACCATTGCAAGATGGGGAAACATCACGATTTCGGTGCTCGGGATCCTACCCTACGGAGGCTTATCGACGCGCTTTCTGGCGCAGGATGGCCGCTGCAAGGGGCGGCAACGTCGCCGCGCACTCCTTCTCCGCGGCGTTTTTCGGGGTGAAAACGAGCCCATAGCCGGAATACCGTCGGCAATCCGGGGCAAAATCCAACCGTTCCAGCAGCTTGCAGAGGTGCGACCCCGCCAGACCCCGACCTCGTGGCTTCGGAAGCGGCCGGGAGTCGCGAGTTGGACCTGTCGCTGGCGGTTGCCGCGGCGGTCTACGAGGTGACGCAGCAGCGTCCGACAGTCGACTTCGGCGTGGTCGCCCTGTGTCGGGTGCTCGGTTTGCCGCGGGGTGCGCCGCTGACGTTGCTCGGTGTGGGGCGAGTCGTCGGCTGGATCGGTCATGGCCTCGAGCAATATCAGGAGGGCCGCACTATCCGGCCGCGTGCTCGCTACGCCGGCGCTCCGCCGCGCCGTTGATCGGCCCCGCCCGGCGCGCACCCAGGCCCCGGCGCCCGGGGCATTTGGGGTTTACTTCGATGGCGACCGCGGGCATAGTCCCGGCGATCTTTTCTTGAGCCCCCGCAGCGTGGGTATCGTGGACGCGATCGGGGCCCGACCGTGGAGGAACCGCGTGATGGCCAATCGGCGCTTGTTCGTCTTCAACATCAGTCTCCTTTGCTTCACCGCTCTGGTGACCGCCGCACCCTCGGTGGCGCAGGACCCCACCGCGACACCTACCGCGCAGGCCATCGGCACGAGCACGCCGCCAACGCCAAGTCCGTCAATTGGAATACCGACCGCGACCCCGACGGCGCAGGCGATCAGCACGAGCACGCCACCGTCCCCCAGCCCGTCGATCGGAATGCCGACCGCGACCCCGACGGCGCAGGCGATCAGCACGAGCACCCCACCGTCCCCCAGCCCGTCGATCGGAATGCCGACCGCGACGGCAACGGCGGCCGTTCCACCGCCGGCGATCAGCGGCGGGGCGAACGCCGACTCCACGGCGGTAAGCGGGGAGGCCGCCCCGAATCAGACGCCCGGTAACAACTGCATCAGCATCGTGCTCTGCGATCCCGCCGGGTGCGGAGGGCCGCAGGATCAGGTGATCGGCACCGGCGATGTGAGCGCGCAGGGTTTCTTCACCGTTGTGGTGACGCCGCCCCTGGTTGCGGGAACGCGGATATACGTCCGCGACACCTGCACGCAGCAGAGCGGCGACCCGCTATTGATCAGTCTGGGGACCGTGGTACCGGCTGCATCGCCCGGCGTGGTCGCCGTCCTCGCGCTGGTGCTGGCGACTGTGGCCGTATGGGCCATCCGGCGCCGCCGGGCCTGAGCGCACTTGCTTCTGGTTCGCGTCCAGGAACGGCTCGCGCACCCGGACGCGGCCATCTCAGCGCGGACTGACGCCCGCGACCCAATGGGGAACCCGCCGAGTCCGTCACCCCGACGGAAGCCGGGGTCCAGCGTCAGATGAACAACGGTGCCGGGTCGCACCATTGCAAGATGGGGAAACATCAGGATTTCGGTGCTCGGGATCCTACCCTGCGGAGGCTTATCGACGCGCTTTCTGGCGCAGGATGGCCGCTGCAAGGGGCGGCAATGTCGCCGCGCACTCCTTCTCCGCGGCGTTTTTCGGGGTGAAAACGAGCCCATAGGCCGGAATACCGTCGGCAATCCGGGGCAAAATCCAACCGTTCCAGCAGCTTGCAGAGGTGCGACCCCGCCAAGTTGCCCAAGATCACTCGCCGACTGAAGCAGCGAATCCCTTCCGAGAACCAGGATTGGGCGGCGCTTGTCTGGCGAGGAAAACCGGTACCAGCGCACATCGCCCCGCTTCAGCTCTCGTCTGGCCATACCTCGTCGGCATCCAGCGGGCCCTGCGGTCCGTGCACTGCCCACTCGCCAAGCATACGATGCTGCTCCTCCGCCGACAGCTCGATCTCCACTTCTTCAGACCGAAGCGGCTCGAGCGTCACCCGAACTCGCTTACCTTCCAGAGGCGGGACCGGTTCGTCGAGAGTCACCGTGCTGCCACGAACGAAACCAGTAACGGCGGCATGCATGAACGCACTATGCGCCCCAGTGCAAAGTCGCGCAAGTTTACAGACAGCCCCCGCGTCATCCAGGTCTCCAGCTCCCGCCCGCAAGGCCGAACTCCATTGCCGCCAGGCGCGAAGTGGAACCCTGGTCTCACCAGCCTACATGGCTGATGTACTTCCGAAACCGTCCCCGGGAGCGGCCGGATTACCCGTTAGCGCGTCCATTTCGCCCCCATCGCCGGGGCCGCTGAAATCGACCACTTCGTGCCCGGGGCCCGCTACCCCGATAACGGCATCGATAACCTCGTCGCCACCGATCCTGCATGCAATAACCACAAACGCGACTTCCTCGCCGCCGGCGAACACGTCGCCCGCGGCGTCTACCTGCGCCTGCCAGACGACGTCGAACTGTGGGTGCGCCGCCGCGAGTTCGCGCCGGTCGCACAACAAATCGCCACCCTGTGGCAAGCACTCGCCTCGGCCTGACAATCCGTGCCGCCGAGCCGGCCTCTCCTCCGTACTCGTACTCGTTCACGTACTCGTACACGGGCACTTCCTCGTAAACTTCCAACCGCTCGTGGTCCAACTTCATCGTCGCGTGCCCCCGGTCCGTGTACGAGTACGTGTACCGCTTCGCTGAGTACGTGTACGGAACGGAAGCCTAACGCCGAAGCCCACCAGCCGGCGCCGGACCGCTCGGCCCCTTGGTGCCGGTCTGATGGAGCGTCTCGTTCGGCATTTCCATGGCAGCGACTTCCCCTCGGGGTCAGAATCGGCATCGATCCGTTGCCTGGTGTACCCGGCCGGCGGACTCGATGGCTGCTCGGTAGACCTCAAGTCGCTCGTGGCCGAAGCTCATGTCGTCCTCGATTCCGATTCCGACCCCGATCGGTTCAAGCCTAACGCTGCGTCTCAGGCGCCGCCGAGCCGGCCTCTCCTCCGTACTCGTACTCGTTCACGTACTCGTACACGGCTACTTCCTCGTAAACTTCCAACCGCTCGTGGTCCAACTTCATCGCTGCGTGCCCTCAGTCCGTGTACGAGTACGTGTACCGCTTCGCTGAGTACGTGTACGGAGCGGAAGCCTGGCGCTGCGACGCAGGCGCCGTGTCGCACCGGCGCCAGGTGTGTAGTCCTGACAGTGAGGAACGGGCTCCCTGGACGCGATTCCAGCGAGGGCATCTTGCGCATGAGCAAGCATGACGGGCGGAGGCTCAGGCTGCTTTCTTGATCCGCCACTCCAGTTCGAGCCCGAGCAACAGCACGATGCGATACAACTGCTCGAGGTTCTTGTTCAAGATCGACGGGTCGAGGAGTCGCTGGATTTGATTGTCGGATGTCCCAAGCTGGGTGGCCAGATAGCGCTGCTCGGCGCGAACCATGTATCGCGTCCTCGACCGCCATGCCGAGCTCCGGGAGCGCCGCCGCCAGCTCGTGCACCCGGCGGCGCTCAGGCCGGAGCTGCTGGCCACCGCCCCGAATCAGGTGTGGTCGTGGGACATCACCAGACTGCGCGGCCCGGCGAAGTGGACCTACTTCTACCTCTACGTGCTGATGGACATCTTCAGCCGCTATGTGGTCGGCTGGCTGATCGCCGAGCGCGAGTCCACCGGCCTGGCGCGCCGCCTGATCGCGCAGAGCTGCGCCACCCAGGGCATCGTGCCCGACCAGCTCACCGTCCACAGCGACCGCGGCGCCAGCATGACATCCAAAGGGGTAGCCCAGCTGCTGGCCGACCTCGGCGTCACCAGGACGCATAGCCGACCCTACACCAGCAACGACAATCCGTTCAGCGAGGCGCTGTTCAAGACTGCCAAGTATCGCCCGGAGTTTCCCGAACGCTTCGGCTCGTTGCCCGACGCCCTCGCCTTCGGGCGGGTCTTCTTTCCCTGGTACAACACCGCCCACCACCACAGCGGCATCGGCTTCCTGACTCCGGCGGTGGTGCATGACGGCCAGGCACCCGCGGTACGGACCGCCCGCGCGGCCACCCTCGCGCGCGCCTTTGCGCTCCACCCGCAGCGCTTCAAGGGCCGCCAGCCACAGCCGCCCCTCCTGCTCCCAGCGGTCTGGATCAACCCGCCCCGCCCCGGCTCGCCGGGCCTCACTGCGGAAAACGACTGCACAGGAGCCTCTCAGCGCCACGATCTCGAGGCGGGACAGGGTACGAGTACCCCCGAAAACAGCGCCGCGAGCGCCTCCACGCTCCCCGCGCCGCCGCCGGCGGTACAGTAAATTCACATGGAGAGTGTCTCACTTTCATTGACACGTTCCGACACCCGCGTGGGTCCCTCGGGGCTACCAATGAATCGACGCGCCTTTCGAAGGGGGTGGCCTTCGATACGGGCCCTGAAAAGACCGGCCCTACTCAGGCCGAACGGATCTATGTTCATTGGCCCAACAAACCGGCACCCGCCGGTCGGGTTCTCAGAACGAACTCGGGTCGTTGGTCGAGGGAACCTGATCTCGTGATCTCGCCCGGGGAACCGGCTGGAGGCCGAGGGCCCGCGGCAGCACCGATTCGTCCACGAACAGGCGGTAGGGCCGCCGGATGTGCCAGCGCTCCTCCCGGGCCTCGTACCGCCCGATCACGCGCCGGCCGATCACCAGCTTGAGCAGGACCTGGTGCCGAGCTCGGAAGGCGAGCACCCGCGGCCTCCACGAAGGCGGCAGCAGGCGTCGCAGTGCCCCGGTGCGGGCCAGGGCGTGGTACGCGCCGTGCAACAGCCGTCGGCTCAGGCGGTCGGCCGCGCGGCGGGCCCGGGCTCCGTGCCGGGCCGTCACACCGCCCAAGCCCCCGGCGATGCGCCGCCGCCTCCTGCCCCGCTGGGCCGCCACCACGCGGCCGGCGATCGCCGAGCGCGGCAAGATGCCGGGGTCGGCTGAGGCGTTGGCGTCGCCGCGGGTACGGGCGCCGGCGGGCGTGAGGCCGACCACGCGGTGGACGACCCAGCGCTCGCTCGTGGGTGAGAGGAAATGGATCACGTCGCCGACCCGCACCGGCCGCTCGCCGTAGGGCCGCACCTCCAGCAGGTCCGGCTCGCGCAGGGTGGGGTTCATGCTGGGACCGGTGTAGGCCACGAGCAGGCAGGAGGGATCGTGATCGAAGGAAGGGCCCCCCGGCGGGCCGACCTCCGCGCCCCGCCTCCCGCTCTCACTGCTCCCTCCGGCTCCGGGCACTCCCCTCCGGTCCCCGTCCCCGGACAGCGCTCGTTCCATCTGCTCCCAGAACGCGCCGTCCAGGCTGAGGTGGAGCATGCGGGTCGGGACGGCCGGCGCCAGGTCGTGCACGGCATCCATGTGCTCACGGTGGACGGCCCTCACGGCGGACTCCTCCATCCCGCGCGTCAGCGGGCCGCTCGCCTGCTGCGCCGATCCCATCAGCAGGGCCGCGGCCTGGGCGCGGTTGAGGGGGGTCACCCGTTCCTCGGGCGACTGCGTGAGGAAGAAGATCGCGCCCAGCGCTACGGCGTGCTGCACCTCCCAGGAGCCGCCGGGGCCGCCGGCCAGGAAGCGACTCCAGGTCGGCCAGGGGTGCGCCCAGTAGCGTCCCCCGTCGTCGCGCACCACCAGCACGGCATCGTCGCTCAGCGAGCGCCAGGGCGGCGGCAGGCGGTTGCTGGCGGTGGTCTTGCCGACCGTGCCCGGCCCGGCCAGGACGACCCCGCAGGGGCCCTCGGGCACCTGGCCGCCTGGCCGGCCCTGCGGGTAGGCGGCCAGGGCGCCGTGCAGCAGCACGCCGCCGCGCTGGTGGGCGTCGCGGGCGATCAGCAGCGCCAGGCGGTTCATCTGGATCATCAGCATGTCGCCCCCGACCTCCGCCGGCAGGGGACAGACGAGCGGCCCGTCCCCCCTGGGATCTGGCAGCGGCGCGCGGTTGTCCTCACTGGTAACCGCCACCAGTTCGCGCCCGGAGCCGCCCGCCGCGAGCCCCATTGCGGCGCCCAGGGCGGCGACCACGACCCCCGCCCGCTCGTCCCCCGGCCGGATCAGCCAGCGCCGCCCGTCGGCCAGCGCCAGGGTCAGGCCGGGCGGATCGGTCACTCGCACGAGGCGCCCCGCCCGCTCACGGGGGGCTTGCGCCGGGTGGCCGGGAAGGCGCCGCGCCGCTCCGCCTCCATGCACAGGGCGTCGGGCCACACCAGCCGGCGTCCGTCCACGAAGTTCTGCGCCACGCAGCCGGTGCGGCAGCGCTCGGCCAGGGCGCAGCCGCCGCAGATGCCGGGGAAGCCCTCCGCATCGGCCAGGACCCGGCGCAGCTCCAGGATGGTGGGGTGGGTCAGCCAGATCTCGCGGATGCTGCCTTTCCCCAGCCGCCCGTAGACCAGCTCGGGTACCGTGCGCCCGATGCCGCAGAGCACGATCTCGCCCCCGCCCAGGATGCCCAGGATGCCGCGCACGCCGCAGTCGCCGGTGCGCCCGTTGCGGCGCATCAGCTCGTGGATCGGGGTCAGGGCCAGCGCGGTGTTGAGCACCAGGGAGATGGGCAGCCCCTCGGCCTCAAGGCGCGGCCCGAGCTCGTCGTAGACGTAGCGCGCAAGGGCCATTCGCTCCTCGAAGTCCAGGCCCTCCCCGCTCCTGTGCATAACGGCGCCCCGCCCGGTGTTGGTGACCGGGTTGAACTTCACCGAGCGGGCGCCGTGCGCGGCGGCCAGGCGGACCACCTCCTCCACCTGGTCGCGGTTGCCGCGGTGCACCGACATGATCACCTGGGCGTTGGCGTAGCCGGCCCCGACGATGAAGTCCAAGCCCCGCAGGACGGCGTCGAAGGCCCCGGGGACGCGGCGGAAGGCGTCGTGCGTGGCGGCGTCGGCGCCGTCGATGCTGACCGAGATGAAGCCCACGCTGGTCTCGTTCTTCAGATAGCGCGCCAGCTCGGCGGTGAGCAGCGTGCCGTTGGTCTCCATGTTGAGACTCAGCCCCTCGGCCGTGAGCATGTCCACGATCTCGACGAAACGGGGGTGAAGCGTCGGCTCGCCCCCGGTGAGCTTGGCGCTGTGCAGGCCCAGCGGGCGGGCCTCCCGCACGGCCGCCCGCAGCGCGGCGGGGTCGATTACGTCGCCGGGGTCCGCCCGTCCGTCAACGAAGCGCGGCACGATCCAGCAGTGGCGGCAGGAAAGGTTGCAGCTGGTGGACAGGTACAGGTAAAAGGTCCGCAGGGCCGGCACGCCCTCGGGCAGGCCGGGGGCCGGACGCTCCGTCCCGTCCGGGGAGCCTTGCTCGGTGAAGTCACAGAGGGACACGTATCGCCCTCCGACGCCCCTGTCGGGCCGGTCGGTTGGTCACTAAAAGGAACTCCCAGCAATAGAACAATCGGGGGAGTTCCCCGGAGCGCAGTCCCAGCTGGCCGAATCGCCGACCCCGCATTGTCCTGACGTGGGGGACGTGCCGGTAGAGCATTGCCCATCACCGTTGCTCCCAGGCGCACAGTAGCCGGTCCCGGCGTGCAGGGCGCTCATGCGCAGCGCGCGGGGCGGCTCGTAGCGCGGTCGGGTGTCCCGGGTCCCGGTGCCCTTCCTGGCCGGCGGCTGTTTGTGCATGCTCTCCTCCTTCTCCTCAGCGCGGGCTGGCGCCCGCAACCCATTGCGGATTTCGGAATGCGGATTGCGGAACTCATGAATCCCTCGTCCGCAATCCGAAATCCGCATTCCGAAATTCTTCGCACCATGCGACGAACTCGCGAATAGTGGCTCAGGCATCCTTTGCCCATGCCCGGTAGCAGGTCAGCGGGTCGATCGCGTTCAGCCGTCCGTACCTCGCCATCGCCACGGCGGGGCAGCCGCCCGTGCAGAAGCCGGTGTAGGGGCAGCCGGCGCACGATCCCAGGGCGCTCAAGGGGATCTGGCGGCGCCGGCGCACCGCGTCGATCGAGGGGTGGCGCTGCCAGGCGTCCTGGATCGGGTTCACGCCCACCACGCCCATCGTGAGGGTGGGCAGCAGGCTGCAGGGCACCATGGTGCCGTCGTGCAGGATGGCCATCTTGGCGAACACACCGCCGCAGGAGCAAAGCGTGCCGCGCCCGGGGATCCCCGTCTCGCCTCGGGCCACGCGCCCTTCGATCTCGGCGAAGTGCCGGGCCCGGGACAGGGGGCCGGCCTGGGCGCCGATGCGGCCCCCGTAGCGCTCGTTCAACCGCGTCAGCGCCTCCATGGCCCGGCGGCGTTCCTCCTCGGTCAGCACCACGTCCTGCCCGTAGCAGCGGGCCGAGCCCATCTGCTCGGCCTCGTTGGTACTGAAGCCCTCGAGGCCCACGTCCTCGATCAGCAGGTGGGCCAGGTCCTCCAGGTCGTCCACGTTGTGGCGGTTGATGGTCACCCGCACGGCGACGGGCAGCCCGGCGGCTTTCAGCAGGCGCAGCCCCCGCAGTGCGCTGTGGAAGCTGTGGGGTGGGCGGCTCTTGTCGTGCACCTCGGCGCGCGAGCCGTCGATCGAGACCTGGATCGAGTCCAGCCGCAGGCGGCGCTTGCCCTCCTCGAAGGCGGCGATGGTCCTTTCGGTGAGGAGCGTACCGTTGGTCAGGATGCCGTAGCGCATGCGGTTGGCGATCAAGCCGTCTATCAGGTCGAACAGGTCGGGGCGAGTGAAGGCCTCCCCGCCGCTCAGGGTTACCCGCTGCACGGCCAGCCGGCCCAGGGCCTCGAAGCACGTCAGCCAGCGCTCGGTGGGAAGGTCGGACAGGGCAGCCATCTCGTCGGCGTAGAAGCAGTAGCGGCAGCGCAGGTTGCAGCGCCCGGTGATCGAGATCTCCACCGTCCTTGGCGCGGGGCGAACCCCCGGCGGGGGCACGGTCGGGTCCAATAAGGACTCCGGCGCCCCGGGGGACTCGGTAGTCGTGGGCACGCGCCCGGCCTCAGTCATCTGCGCCGATCTCCTGCACGTATCCGGGCACCAGAGCCCGGATGAACCCCGCCGCGTCCTCCGCGGCCTGCTCGGTCGAGACCCCGCGGAAGCTCTCGGTCAGGTAGGCGGCAATCTCCTCCACCGTGCGCGGCGCGGCCAAGAACCCCCACACCGCCCGACCGGTGAGGTTCACGACCACCGAGTCGGCGGTGTCGGGGTTGAAGAGGACGGCCCCCTCATCCCCCTCGTCGCCGCAGGAAACGACGGGGTTTGCCTGATAGCGCCGAGGTGGGTCCAGCCGGTTCCTCCTTACCTTCGATCCGCCCCGGTCCGGGGTGCCCCGGAAGCGAACCCCGGCAGCTCCCGACCGATGAACCCGTCCTCGGCCAGCGTGTCCAGCAGTGCCATGACCTCTCCGGGCATCGTGTCGGGCACATCCTCGAAGTGGCGACCCACGCAGGCGACGATGTCCTCCACGCTGCGCCTGCCGTCCACCAGCTTCCACACCAGGATGCCGGTGGAGTTGAGGGCTAGAGCCGCAGCCGTGTCCAGGTTGACCAGGACGGCCCAGTCGTCGAGGCCCTCCCGCAAGACGACGGCGGGATCGGGAAGGGGCCTGTCCATCTGCCCTATCGCGCGCTCCTCGATACCTGAGGACCAAGCGTTCTCGGTGTCGTCCATGGCGGCTCGATGGCAGGCGTGGTACCAGAGGGCACCGATGCAGGTCAAGGCAACCGGAGCGCCGCTTGCCCGGGGCGGGCGGGGCTGGAACAGAATGGCCGACAGCGCCACCGGACGACAAGCCCGCACCTCCCACGCGCATGCTCGGAGTTCGAATTCAGGGGTCTGGTTAAGGTACCTGAGGCAGGGGCTCTTGCGGACGCCGCCGGCCGACCCCGGCGGCAACGGTCGCGCCGGTCGCGCTGCGGTATGAGCATGCCCGTGGATCACCCGACCCGGACCGAGCTGCTGCTCTGCTCGATGCTGAGCGATGGCTCGGCGTGGGACGCCGACCTGGCGAGCCTGCCGGACTCCGCATGGGACGAGCTGGTGCAGCAGGCCTCCAGGCACGGTGTGGGGCCTCTCCTGTACCGGCGACTGAAGGGCAGCGGACCGGACGGCGGCGTGGATGGGGTCCCCGAACGCGTCGTGGACCGGTTGCGGGACGAGTACCTGGGGTGCGCGACGAGGAACACGCTGATCTACCACAGGCTGACGGAGGTGTTCGACGCCCTGCGGGACGCGGGCATCCCGGTCATCCCTCTCAAGGGAGCGCACATCGCGGAGCTAGTCTACGGCAACGTGGCCCTCAGGTCGCTGGGCGACGTGGACCTGCTGGTCCGTAAGTCCGACCTGGCGGGGGCGGCCGAGGCGCTGGAGGGAGTCGGCTACCGCCCGTCCCAGCCCTTCTGGATCGAAGCGACATGCGCCACCCGCCATCAGCTGCCCCCCTTCATCAAGGCCGGCGGGCCCATGATCGAGGTGCACTGGACCATCGAGCGCCCGGGCGGCCCCTTCCGGATCGACCTCGACGGACTGTGGCAGAGGGCGCAGCCGGCCGACATCAATGGCAGCCCGGTGTTGGTCCTGTCCCCCGAGGACCTGATGCTCCACCTGTGCCTGCACGCCTGCTTCCACCACCGTCTAACGATCGGAGCCAGGGCTCTGTGCGACGTCGCGGCCGTGATCCGGCGCGATCAGGGTGGGCTGGACTGGGAGCAGTTAGTCGCCCGCGCCCGGGAGTGGGGGGCGACCAAGCCCGTGTACCTCACGCTGTGGCTTGCGCGGGCGTGGGTGGGGGCGGCCGTGCCCCCCGACGTGCTCGCCGACCTGGCCCCCGCCGACCTCAACCCGGGGCTCGTGGCCCTGGCCACGGAGCAGCTTTTCGGCGCGCGCACGGGTGGCTCTCTGCCGGTGAGTTCGAACTTCATGCGGATCTGGAACGTCCGCGGGCTCCGGGGCAAGGTGGCCGGCTTCCTCAGGTTCACGTTCCCGTCCCGCGAGACCATGGCGACCATGTACCCGGCCCCCCCTTCCTCCGGGCGGATCTACCTCTACTACCCTGTGCGGCTGAAGGACGTTCTCGTCCGCTACGGCCGCAGCGCCTGGCGGCTGCTGCGCCGGGACGAGGTCATGCTGGTTTCGGCCCGGCGGGAGAACAATGGCAACGCCCTGGTGGACTGGTTAGCCCGGCCCTGATCCCGAAGGGCCACCACGGTCTGCCTGCCGCCGGCGCTCCGGCGCGCGGCCCGGTAGCGACCCGGTCGACGGGGGATCGATCCGCAACTGGCGAGGTCAGAAGAATGGAAAACGGAGACAGGAAACCGGAGACGCGAAGCCGGTCAGCAGATCGGATCGGCGTTCCTCGGTTGAGAGGTGGGTTGGCCCCGGGGCGACGAGTTCGTGAAGAAATCTCCCGGCAAAGCGCCGGTCCCGTTCACCCCGAGTAGCGGCCCTTCTCTCGGGCCGCGTATCGAGGGGGCTTTTGCCAGGCGGGTCAGCCGCTTGGCGTCCCTCGATACGCGCCCTGAATGAAGAAAGCGGAACGGGAAACGAAGAAAGAACCGAGACCGTCGCGTCGGTGGCTGTCCCGCATTCTTCCTTCTGCGGCGGCGCGTGTCCGTCGCGTGCTGGGTTCATGAGGCATTGACCGTGCTATTCATGAATGGTAGCGAGGTGCAATCATGAAACCGGTGCAGGTGTACGTCGACGACGAAGAACTGGCGCGGCTCGACGCCTGGTCGCGGGAACGCGGCATGACGAAGTCACAAGCACTGCGGGCCGCCATCCGCGCCCTCACCCGCCCGCCCGACGATGATCCCTTGTTGTCCCTGAGCGGGATGGTCCATGACCGCTTGCCGCCCGATTGCAGCGAGCGGTTCGACCGCTATCTGCAGGAGACGTTCGTTGCCGAGGCTCCAGCATCGTACCAGAAGCGCCGTGCGCGGCCGCGAACGCGTCCTCGTCGATAGCGGGGCGTGGATCGCGCTGGTCCGGGCGGCCGACGCGCATCACGCGGAGGCGGACCGCTGTCTGCGGAAGGCGATGCGCGGGCGTGTAGCATTGCTCACCACGAACCTCGTCGTTGCCGAAGTGCATCGGTTTCTGTTGTTCCACATGGGCATTCAACCGGCCTCGACGTTTCTGGATCGGCTCGACGCCAGTCCGTTATTGGTCATCGAATATGTGACGGACGCCCATCACCGCGCCGCCCGGCGGTGGTTGTCCAAGTTGTCCGATCAGGTCATCACCTACACCGACGCCGTGAGCTTCGCGGTGATGGACGCCACCGGCTGTACAGCCGTGCTCAGCTTCGATCACGATTTCGCCACCGCCGGCTTCCGGCTGTGGCAACCGGCTTGACCAAACCCGATGTCGGGAAACTCACGCGGGTTGTCGTGGTACGACCCGCGCGAAACGTCACCGATGGAACATCCTGGAACGAAGCGCCTGTTTCGCCCCTTCTCCCTTTCCCGGGGGGTGTCAGGCTTTCCCAGCACCTCCTCGCAACGGTATTGCGACCATTTGCAAGCCGGGAATATCCGCGAAGTCCTTGGGATTGGAGGTCAGCAGCCGGAAATCACGCTGGATTGCCTGTGCTGCCAGCCAGAGGTCGTTGATCCTGAAGTCGGCCGCACGCCCGGCCTTCTTCAGGTGCGCCGTGAGGGCGCCAAAGACCTCGGCGGTTTCTACCGTGATCCGCAACTGTGGCTTGCGTCGGAGGCGGCGTATCGATGCGGCTGCCTTGTTCTTCAAGGGCCCGGCTCGCAGCATCTCCAGACCGAACTGCATCTCGGCGACGTTCACCGGGGAGAGGTACACCGGTTCTTGGCGGGTCACAGCGTGAATGTCCGCCGCGCCAAGCGTTCCACGCTCCACGGCGATCCAAATGCTCGTATCGATCAACCAGCCCACGGGTTTGTCAGCTCCGACAGCCGGCCACGTCGGCGCTTGCGCGCCGCGGAGACCTGCGCGGTCAATGCTGCGGCTGTCTGCTCATCGAGCGTGCGGTAGAGATCTCCAAACACTTCGAGGGCCGTTTGGTGCGGCGGCTCCGGCACCAGCCGGGCGACGCGGCGGCGATTGCGGACAAGGAGGATCTCTTCCTGCCGGTGTTCCACACGATCGATCACGGTGCTGAAGTTACGGGCGACCTCGGTAACCGAGAGCGTTTTCATCGCCGTACGGTATCTGATTGAATCTGATTCGGCAACATGGCGCGCATGACGCGCATCGGCCGCTTCTTCGAGGAGCGCGACAGAGGGCGACACGCAGAGGGATCCGAGACCCTTGTTCTCCTGGAGGCATAGCGCCGCACTTCTGGCCGATAGCGAGGCACATCTGGTGCGGCGCATGAGCGGAGGCTTACGGCGGGTCGGCAGTCGGTGTCAACGCCCGGAGCCATGGTTTCGGACAAGGCTCGGCCGCACTGAGCCGCGGTGGCGCCCGGCCGTGGGGTCCAGGCCTGGGAGCGTACTCATCGTGCGCTCGCTTTCGTGCTTCGCCTTCGGAACCAGGTCGGAGCCGTCGACCCGGTAGCCGTGCAGGTTCAATGTCTCCCCGATCTCCCGCTGGCTGGGGAAGTAGTCGTCCCGGTCATGTAGCCCGAGGGCAGTGAGATCTGTCGTCGAACCGGCGCTGCTCGTCGTATCTCGGCTGATCAGACGACATGTATCGCGACTTCATCAGCGGCACCTGCGGCGACGGCACGTCGGTGCGGTCGATGAACGCGATCCGCTGGTGGTGCGGGTCGCACCATTGCAAGATGCCGAAAGATCGGGATTTCACTCCTCGGGACCCTACCCTGCGGAGGTCTATCGACGCGTTTTCTGGAGCAGGATGGCCGCTGTACGAGCCCGTAACGTCGCACACCCTGTGTGTCAGGGGACGACGTGTGTCAGGGGACGCTGGCACTCATGGCACGGTACGCGAGGGGGGATTCAGGGACGCGGGGACCACTGGCACAAATCAGCAGCGAAATGTACTGAAGGTACCATCGGTCCGTGCCCCCCCACGATATCCGTCCCCCTTTCCCGCCGCCTGGCAACCTGATCTCGTTTGACGAAGTGGACTAAGCGGGCTAAGCAGTGCCCATGAAGTCGGTCAACGTTCATGAGGCGAAAAGCACGTTATCGTTGCTGCTGGCAGAGGTGGAGCGGCGCGGCACGCGGGTGGTGATTTGTCGCAACGGGAAGCCGGTCGCCGATCTCGTACCGCATCGGCGGGTCGATCGGCGGCAGCCGGATGCCAGGCTCGGGAAGATCAAGATCAAGTACGACCCGATCGAGGAGCTTGCCGAGGAAGACTGGCCGCGGCGCTTGCGATGATCCTGGACACCTGTGCGATCCTGTTTCTCGCCAGCGGCGACCGCCGCTTGAGCGAGACGGCGCGCCAGCAAATCGCCGCGGCGAAGACGGTCTGGTTTTGTTCGATCAGCACGTTCGAGATCGCACTGAAGTGGCGCGACCAGAAGCTCGACCTCCCAACGAAGCCCGAAACGTGGGTGCGCAGAGTCGCCGCGCGCTACGCGCTGACCGAAGTGCCCGTGGATTCCAGCCTCTGCAGTGCGGCAGCACTGCTGCCGACTTTTCATCGCGACCCCTGTGATCGTTTCATCATCGCTGCCGCCCTGCAGCTGCACACGCCGGTGGTGACGATCGATCCGAAGTTCGACGCGTACGGCGTCGAGGTTGTCGCCTGACGGTGTGCCGTGTCTCGGAAGTCCTCTTACGGAGAGCGTCGACAAGTGCCGGGCTCCTCGAAACAACGTGATGCCGGGTCGGACCATTGCAAGATGAGAACGGCGGTCAGGAACCGACTGAATCTGTCAACCGCGCAAGGGCGAGCCTGCCACCGAACCGCTCGGTGCACGGCCCGCCCTCCCGTTCTCGGATCTACCGGCCGCTGCTGCGACCTCTA
>JAKLJW010000041.1 GCA_023150935.1 Candidatus Binatia bacterium
TGCGGCCCATCGCATTGACGACCACGCGCGCACCAGACCCGATACCGCATCGCGTCCACGGGGTAGGGGCACGTTGCTACGTGCCCCTACCGCGGCACACCCACGTAGGGGCACGTTGCTACGTGCCCCCTGCCGACGGCACACCCACCCTGCCTTGCGGCCCATCGCATTGACGACCACGCGCGCACCAGACCCGATACCGCATCGCGTCCACGGGGTAGGGGCACGTTGCAACGTGCCCCCACCCGGCGGCGGCGCCCACGTTGCAGATATCCCCCCATGCGGCCGGTCGCCTGGAAATCGTGCGCGGACGGGACCACCCGCGGCGCGAACCTCATCTGAATGGGTCTGGAGCCCCGCGCCCGGGCTCAGTCTTCCGCTTCCAGTTTGCGCTTCGGGCGCTCGACTTGTTTGAGGACTTTCTTGCGCAGGCGAATCGATTGCGGCGTCACCTCGACCAACTCGTCGTCGCCGATCCACTCGATGCCCAGCTCCAGACCCATCTCCCGATGCGGCGTGATGATCACGTTCTCGTCGCGCCCGGCGGCCCGGATGTTGGTGAGCTTCTTCTCGCGGCAGATGTTCACGTTGAGATCGTTCTCGCGCGAGTACTCGCCGATCACCATGCCCTCGTACACCCGCGTGCCCGGGGCGATGAAGATCGCCCCCCGCTCCTGAAGGTGAAACACCGCGTACGGCGTCGCCACGCCCTCGCGGTCGGAGATCATCGCGCCGTTGGTCCGCGACTGAATCGCCCCGTGCCACGGCGCCCACCCGTCGAACAGCGCGTTCACGATCCCCGTGCCTCGCGTCTCGGTGAGAAAGCGCGAACGAAAGCCGATCAGCCCGCGTGACGGCACCGTAAACTCGACCCGCACCCGACCCGAGCCGGCGTGCGCCATCCTCGCCATGATCCCCTTGCGCATCGCCAGCAACTGCGACACCACCCCGACGTAGTCCTCCGGAATGTCGACCACCAGCAGCTCCACCGGCTCGTGCACGCGGCCGTCGATCTCCCGCGTCACCACCGTCGGCTTCGACACCATCATCTCGTAGCCTTCGCGCCGCATGGTCTCGACCAGAATCGCGAGCTGCAACTCGCCCCGCCCGGTCACCCGCATGGCGTCGGGGGAATCCGTGTCCTCGATGCGCACGCTGACGTTGCGGCGCTGCTCCTGCACCAGCCGCTCGCGCAGCTTGCGCGAGGTAACGTGCGCCCCCTCGCGCCCCGACCACGGACCGGTGTTGACGCTGAAGATCATCGCGATCGTCGGCTCGTCGACGCGAATCGCGGGCAGCGGGCGCGGATCCGCGGCGTCGGCAACGGTGTCGCCGATGTGGATGTCCTCGATCCCCGCGATGGCCACGATGTCCCCACCGTGCGCCTCGGCGATCTCGACCCGCTTGAGGCCGTGCCAGCCGTAGATCTGCGTGATCTTGACCGGCTGCCGGGCACCGCCGGCGCGGCAGAGAGCGTAGATGCCGCCCGTCTTCAAGCTGCCGTTGCGGACCCGGCCGATGGCGAGACGGCCGACGTAGTCGTTATAGTCCAGATTGTTGACCTGAAACTGCGTCGACATCGCCGGGTCGACCGGCGGACCGGGCAGCGCATCGACAATGAGGTCGAACAGCGGCCGCAGGTCCGCCCCCGGTTCGTCGAGGGTCCGGGTCGCCGTGCCGGCACGGGCATTGGTGTAAACGACAGGGAACTCGAGCTGTCCCTCGGTGGCGTCGAGATCGATGAACAAACCGTACACCTCGTCGAGCACCTCGGCGATGCGCGCGTCGGGCCGGTCGATCTTGTTGATACACACCACCGGCGGCAGGCCCGCCTCTAGCGCCTTTTTGAGCACGAACCGGGTCTGCGGCAGCGGCCCCTCTGAAGCGTCGACGAGCAGCATCACGCCGTCGACCATCGCCAGCGTGCGCTCGACCTCGCCACCGAAGTCGGCATGGCCGGGGGTATCGACGATGTTGATGCGCACGCCGCGGTACTCGACCGCCGTGTTCTTGGCAAGGATGGTGATGCCGCGCTCGCGCTCGAGGGCGAACGAGTCCATCACCCGCTCCGCCACCTGTTCGTTGGCGCGAAAGATGCCGCTCTGGTGCAGCATGGCATCGACGAGAGTGGTCTTACCGTGATCGACGTGGGCGATGATGGCGATGTTGCGCACGTCGGCCCGGCGCGGCGGCATGGTCGCGGTGTTCATCGAACCAGTCCGCTTAGCAGCGGGACCGGCGTGTCGCCACCGTAGGGGTAGGCCTCGTGCCTGCGGTACGGGCAGGTCTCGTGCCTGCCCCTGCAGACAGGGGCAAACCACCAGGAGCCTGTCGGAGGAAGGCCCGCTGGTGCTTCGACAAGCTCAGCACGAGCGGGCTCTGCCTTGATTTCACAGCATTTTCCGCTCGCCCTGAGCCCGTCGAAGGGCGAGGGGCCACCTTCTCCGACAGGCTCCCAGGGTCGCCCTTACCGTGCCGAACGTGGGAGGTCACTCCACCGGCGCCGTGGCAGGCCCCAGTGCGGCGGCACCGCCCGCCGGCTCGGACAGCGGATCGACGATCGTCGGCACACCGTCGCGGACCATGCTGGTGAAGAACTCGACGCGTTGCCGTCTGGCCTCCGCAGCTACCTGTGCGCAGTAGTGCCCCTCGGTCGACGTCGGCGGGTTAAGTACCGCACATCCCGGCGTCGGCGCGATACCGGCGACACCCACCGGCACGTACTGGTAGAACGCCGCCGTCCGCTGCGGGCCGAGGTTGCCGCGCAACGGCCCGTCCACCACTTCCAGAAACGGCACCGCCCGCTGCACCGGGCTCAGGTGCGGCAGCCCGAGCGCGAACGCCAGCGACTCCGTGGCGTTGTTCGGCACCAGCGAGTCCTCGAGTCCCTCGATGAGCAGAATGCTGGCCTTGGACAGAGTGCCTTCGATCGCGAGCGGCTCGGCATACAGAAAGCGCGCGTGGTTGTGCGGGTCCTGCCGGTCGAACACGCTCTGGAACATCCCCATCGCCGCCCACAGGTCGGCCGCGTCAAGCCTCGGATACAGCGGGCCGAGCACGGTCAGGAAGGTGTCTGCCTCCTGGTGCAATAGAACCTCTGCCAGCCGTTCGCCGCCAACCACCAGCGCGGCGGCGGACACCTCCGGGGCATAGGGCAGGAAACCCGGGGCATGGTTGGCGCCCTCACTGATGCCGACGTAACCCAGGGCCTTCTGCGTATCCAGCTCGGGCACACCGTCGGGGTGCCCCAGCGGCAGGAGGTCGAGAGTGTTCATCGCCCGCAGGGCCTGGACGAAGGCGATTTGTTCCGCGTTCGCCTGCAACCAGTAGTCAGGCAGCTCTTTGTGTTCGATCAGGGCGAAGAACACCGCAGCCACCTGCGCGAGTTGCTTTTCGTCGCGGGTGGGAAGACCGACACCAACTTCGCGGTTCAGGTTGTCGGTGAAGCCGCCGACCGCGAATCCGGCACGTGCGAGCGAGCCAGCAGCCTCGCGCGGCACCTCGCCCTCGGCACTGCCCGGACTGCCGTGCTGATACATGACAATCGGCACCGGCCCGTTCAACGCCGCACGGGGAAGCGCCAGCACGAACGGCACCGCCTGCGTGCGCACACGCACCGGCAACCCGGTCCCGGTATCGCGTCTGAAGAACAGACCGTCGCGGAAATCGGGAGCCTCGAACGTGCCGTAGACCACCGCGGCGACAGCGGACTGGGACGGCAAACCGGGTTCGATCCGGTCGATGCTCACGGCGGGCATCCCGGCCGCGCGAATTTCCGCCCGCATGGCAAGCATGTCGGCCGGCAGGTCGTCGGTCGTGCGCACGGTAACCCGCAACACCAACGCAACGTCCGCCGCCGCGATCGCCGGCGTCACGCCCGACGACAGCATGTCGAGTACCCCGGCAGCAAGAGCCCGCACCCGCCCGGTCACCGCCGACTCTCCCGGCACGGCACCAGCGAGCGCCGCCGCCATGAACGGCGACGGGGCAAACGCCCTCCCGTCGCGCGATCGTACCCCGCGCGTCATCACGAGCCCGTAGCGCCCCCCCGGCCGCAACGGTATCGACGGAAATATCAGCAGGGTGTGAGCGCGCAGCCCGGACGGAGTGGTGTCGTCGCGAACCTTCAACTGAAACGGCACGCGTTGCGCAAAGGTCGGACTGTCCGCATCGACATCGAAGAGACCGACCGCGGCACTCGCATCGAGCGACTCCGCCGCCGTGCGCGGCAAGGTCGCGGGGTCGGGCGCTGCCGACAGGGCGACGACGAAGTGGCCGATGGGACTGAACCCGTCGAGGCGGTTCATGTCGCGTAAGAAAGCACGAAAGACCCCCCGCGTTTCCTGCGGCAGTTCGAGACGAACACCCGTTGCACTGCTGCTGTCGTCTCGCGTCCACACGTCATCGGGGAAAGGGACGAAGCGGGCGATAGCGCTGCGGTCGTAGATCGCCACCGGCTCGTCGATCGGACAGCCGTGCAGCAACGCGGCGACGGCCTGCATGATCTCGTCGACCGTCACCCCATCGTGCCCGTCGGCGTCGGCAGCCGGACAGGCGCCGGCGGCGGCCGCGAGCGCGTCGGCCGTGGCCGTCACGATCTCCTCGACGGTGACGGTACCGCCGCCATCGCAGTCGCCGACGCACACGCCGGCGGCGGGCTGCGCCAGAGCCAACAGCAATATCGCGACGATGGTTCCCGGCCTTCGGGTCATGACTCGCCTCCCCTGCGATCGCGGACCGCCGTCGGGCACCGACTCATACGAGTTCTATAGGAACCCCGGTCACGGATAATCAACGCGAATCTGGCCCCTTCAACTTGCGCCACCGCGAGCGAGCCGCAGCGTCACCGCCAATCCGTGATGATCGGAATAGGGCGCGTCGGGCCCCTCGTTCACAATGCGTTCCGCCGCCGGTGCCGTCACCTGCCATGCGGGATGCCGCCGAGTCAGCACGTAGTCGAGCCAGCCGGCGTCCGATCCGTCTCCCTCCAGACACGTCCCACATCCATCGCGCGCGCGCAGCTCGGCGGTCAGATCCACCCACGCGGCGCGGATGTGCCTGTACTCGCGGTCTCCGGGACGGGTATTGAGGTCGCCAGCCACCACCACCGCGGCATGCTCCGCGATGCCGGTGACGATCGACTGCAACTCGAGTAGTTGCCGGCCGCGGACGTGTCCGTGATGGTTCCACGGGTAGCTGGCTTGCAGGTGCGTGTTCAGAACGACGACGCGTTCGCCGGCAACGTCGAAATCAATGCGCTGCAAGCCTTTGCGCCCGATACCGTCGCCTTCCCAGACCCGCCATCGCGCGGCCGCGAATCGATAAGGACGAAACGACGAGTCGCAGGTGCGCCACATCCCTTCGCGCCGCACGCAGGCGAGCAGTCCTCCGGGGCGGCCGAGCCAACCCTGCGGGCGCACGTCGATGGCAACGTATGCACCCGCCAGCCGCTCGACGAGGCGGCTGCGATCCGGATCGAGCCAGACCTCCTGCAGGAGCACCAGGTCGGGATCGCGCCGCAGAACCTCGTCGGCGACGCGATCCAGTCGCTGTGGCCGATCCCGGGTCCCCGGCACGCCGTGGACGTTCCACGACAGCAGACGCAACTCGACGGCCATCGAACTTGCGATCAGGCCGGCCGTCGCGCGGTGACGATGCGCGCCGCCGACGGCATACGAACTCCGGCCGGCGTCATGTACGGCTCCAGCGCAGCCTTAATCGCTTCCAGCACCCGCGGTCGAACGGCGGGATCGGCCTCCCGCAAAGCAGCCGCCGCCGGGCCCATTTCCATCATCAACTCCGCCGCGGCAAGGACCCCGGCATCGCCGGCTATCGCCAGGTCGTGGTCGACGTCGACCAGATCGAGGTCGACGAAGCCGGCCGCGGGGAGGAAGCTGCTTATGTAATCCGCTTCGGCAAAGGCGAACGGCCCGGGCGAGCGCGGGGGCGGCGGGGGCGGCAACTCCACGTGCTGCGCCGCCGCCATGAGCGGTACGAACATCCACGGATTGTCCTGCAACGGTCGCCAACAGACGAACGCCAGGCGGCCGCCCGGCAGCAGCGCGCCGCGGAGATTGCGAAACGCCGCCTCCGGATCGTTGAAGAACATGACCCCGAAGCGGGAGAACAGCAGGTCGAAGGCGGCGCCGTCGAACGGATAGGTCTGGGCGTCGGCGTTCTCGAAGCGCACGTTGTGGATCGCCGCCACCTCGGCCGCCGATTGCGCCCGGCCCAGCATGACCGAGGAAACATCGATGCCGACGACCTCGCCGTTGGGTCCCACCCGCCGCGCCATTTCGAGGCTGGTCGCACCGCACCCGCACCCGATATCGAGCACGCGCTGATCGCGCCCGATTCCGGCTCGATCCATCGTCAGATGGCCCAGCGGAGTGATCTGCGCGTCGATCATCTCGTGCAGCGCCACCCACTTCGGCCCGTAGACCTCGTTCCAACACGTAATCTGCTCGGCGTTCGGACCGACGGCATCTATATGGCGCATGGCATAACCTCCCGAGTTTGTGCTCGTTGCTAGTCGCACGGCGAAGCCGGCGCAAGCGCGACGGGCGCGCATTACGTACTTGCCGTGCCTCGTTCGCCGGCTCCTCCCCCTTCTCCGCGGCGAAATCGTCTTCCGATCGCAGTCGGCTTCCCTGTGCCGTGCGCCCGTGGTAGCGGCGGCCTGTGCGACACGTCTGGTACTTCGCCTACGGTTCCAACATGCAGAGCGCGACCCTGCGCGGCCGGCGCGGTGTTGAGTATCGGCGGGCGATTGCCGCGCGGCTGAGCGGCTGGCAGTTGGTTTTCGACAAGCCCGGTCTGGCGGGGACCGGTGAGGCGTACGCCACCATCGTCCCCGCCGCCCGGGCAACCACGTACGGCGTGCTCTTCCAGGTCACCCCGGAGGACATGACGCACATCGACCTCACCGAGGGGGTACTGATCGGCGCCTACCGGCGGGTCGAGGTCATCGCGACCGCCTTGCACACGCGCACGCGGCGCGCGGCGTTCACGCTGGCGTCCGACCGGCGCCATCCCACCGCACGGCCGACCACCCGCTACATGAACCTGGTTATCGAAGGTGCGGTCGAGCACGGCCTGCCGGCACGGCACGTAGACTTCTTGCGCACGGTACCGACCCGGGAGGAAAGCCCGGCAGCGGCCCTCCTGCGCCCCTTCGTGGATCGGTTCATGAAGAAGCGATAGGCCCTCCGGTCCGTGGCGACCGCCGGCCGTTCGCCGGCCGCCGCTCGTCGCTCGTTGCATTCCCCCGCTCATCCGGGCAAAACCCCGGCCGATGGGTGCCCTTGTACTCTGGTGGGTCCTGCTCGAAGCGATCGGCCTGATCGGCTTTCCGCTCGCGGCTCGCCTATTCTCCGCCCGCCTCGACCACGGTTACGCGTTTGCGAAAATCCTGACCGTCCTCGTCGTCTCGTATGTCGCCTGGTTGCTCGGCAGCTTCGGGGTGCCGTACGCGACAGCGTCGATCGGGGCCGGGCTCGCTTTCGTGGCGGTGAACGTGGCCCTGGCCCTGCGGCAGAAAAGCGCGCTGGTCGCGTGGCTGCGGGCTGACGGGGCCGCAGCGATCCTCCGCGCCGATGCGTTGTGGACGGTGGGCTTTCTGTTTTTCGCCTGGCAGCGGGCGCTGGCGCCGGAGATCTTCGGCGCCGAGAAGTACATGGATTTCGCCTTCTTCAACACGCTGAGCCGTACCGGCGTGTTGCCGCCCGAGGACCCGTGGATGTCGGGCCTGCCGTTCAATTACTACTACTTCGGCTATCTGATGCTGGCGAACCTGGCCCGCATCGCGCCTCTGCCGACGCAGGTTTCGTACAATCTCTGCGTGGCCACCGTCGGCGGGCTGGCCTTCGCTCAAATCGGCGCCATCGTGTGGGGTCTGACGCGCCGTCTCCCGGCGGCGCTGCTCTCCGGGGCCGTCTTGATGGTGATCGGCAACCTCGACGGCTTTCTGCAGTTCATCGAGAAGCGAAGCTTCATCGGCTTCGACTACTGGCGCTCTTCGCGCATAGTCGCCCGGGGCGACACCATCAACGAGTTCCCTTACTTCACGGCGATTCACGGCGATTTGCACCCGCACTACATCGTTATGCCCGTGGTGCTCCTGATGCTCGGCCTGCTGCTCGACCCGGAGCGCTTCCGGATCCGCGACGGCCGTCTGCCGCTGCTGACGCGGGACGACGCCTGGCATTTGCTGCCGCTGACGTTCGTGCTCGCCTCGATGATCGTGATCAGCCCGTGGGAGCTGCCGGTCGGGGCAATGGTCACCTTCCTCCTCATCAATCGCGCCCTGCCGTTGTTTCCGCTGTTGTCATGGCAGCGGATTGCGTACGGGGCGATCGTCGTCGCCATGCTGGTCGTCGGCTACGTGCTCTACGCACCCTTCTACCTGCACTTCGCCGCGCCCCAGGGCGGCGTCGGCGCGAAGATCGCCCGCACGTCCCTGGTCGAGTTCCTGACCGTCTTCGGCGCCCTGCTCGCCCCGGCGGGTTTCTACCTGGCGGCGACGGTGCGCTGGCCGGCATCGATCACCCGGCAGGCTCGCGATCTGCTCGTCGCGGTTGCCGGCGTCGTCCTGATTCTCGCCGTCACCGCGGGCAATGCCGTTTACGTCCTGCTCGCCGTCTTTCTGCTTGCCACTCTGGCGGCGTTGGCGCAGACCGACGACGTCGAGACCCGCGCCCCGCTGCTGGTTCTGCTGGGTGCCTGCATCGCGCTGCTGGCCTGCGAGCTGGTCTACATCAAGGACCCTTACGGCGAGAAGCTGTACCGCATGAACACCGTGTTCAAGCTGTACTTCCAGGCCTGGATACTGCTGTCGGTTGTCGTCGGCTGGTGTACGGCCCGGCTGGCCGCCCCGGGGGTTCTGCCGCGGTCGACGCGGACGGCGGCTCTGGGATTCGTCGCCGCGCTGCTGGCGGCCTCCTGCGCGTATCCGATCGGGATCACTGCGACGCGCCTGTACGGTCGTTTCGTGCCGGCGACCCTCGACGGCACCGAGTACCTGCAGCGCGAGCACCCGGACGATTTCGCCGCCATCGACTGGTTGCGCACCAACGTGAGCGGCCTCCCGGTGATTCTCGAAGCGACGGGCAACCCGTACTCGTACTACGCGCGCTTTTCGAGCAATACGGGCCTGCCGACGGTAATGGGCTGGGGCAATCACGAAGGGTTGTGGCGAGACCACGACCAGTCGGTCGGAGGGCGGGCAACGGACGTGGCGCGCATGTTCAACGCGCCCACACTGGAGGAAATCGAGCCATTACTCGAGCGGTACAAGGTCAGGTACGTCATCGTCGGCGAGCTCGAGCGCAAGGAGTACAAGCCGTCGGGCCTGAGCAAGTTCGAGCCCTGGCGGGCGGTGTTCAACCGCGGCGGCACGACGGTTTACGAGCGCCCCGGAGGATGAGGGTCCTCGTCGCGCTGACGTACTATCGCCCGCACGTCAGCGGTCTCACGGTCTACGCAGAGCGCCTGGCGCGGGGCCTGGCGCGGCGCGGTCATGCGGTCACGGTCCTGACGTCGCAGTTTCATCCGGGCCTGCCGGCGCGCGAAAGGATCGACGGCATCGACGTGGTGCGCGTGCCGATCGCAACCAAGGTGAGCAAGGGCGTCATCATGCCCTGGTTTCCGCTGTACGCGGCGCACTTCGTCGGCCGGGCCGACGTCGTCAACATCCACGTCCCACAGTTCGAGGCCGCGCTGGTGGCGTTTCTCGCCCGGTGCCGCGGCACCCGCGTGGTGCTCACTTACCACTGCGATCTGCGCCTGCCCGCCGGCCTGGTCAACGACGCCGTGCGGCTGACGCTGGGACCGCTGAATCGCCTCGCGGCACTGCAGGCGCACCGGATCGTCGCCACCAGCGACGACTACGCCCGGCACTCGCCGTTCCTCCAGCGCTATGCCGGCAAGCTGACCACCATTGCGCCGCTGGTCGACATGCCGGCGCCGGACGCTGCCGTCAAGGAGCGTCTTGCGCGGCGTTGGCACCTGGGCGCGGAGCCGCGCATCGGCTTCGCGGCCCGGTTCGCGGCCGAAAAGGGCGTCGAGTACCTCCTGCGCGCGCTGCCGACGTTGCTGCGCGAACTGCCCGACGCACGCGTGCTGTTCACCGGCGCCTACAAGGACACGGTCGGCGAGGAAGCCTACACGGCGCGGCTCACGCCCCACCTGCAAAAGTATGCCGACCATCTCACCTTCCTCGATTTGCTCCCCGCGGCGGAGATGCCGAGCTTCTTTGCGCAATGTGACGCCCTGGCGGTCACCAGTCTTAATTCGACCGAGGCGTTCGGTCTGGTGCAGGTCGAAGCGATGTTGGCCGGCACGCCGGTGGTGGCGACGGACCTGCCCGGCGTCCGCGAGGCGGTACGGCGCACCGGCATGGGCGAGGTGGTACCCGCACGGGACCCGGAGGCCCTCGCCGCGGCGCTGCTGCGAGTGGTACGCAACCGCGAGCGGTACGTGCGGCCGCGGGGGGAAATCGCCGCGGCGTTCGATTGCGAGGCGGCGCTGGCGCAGTACGAGGAAGTCCTGGGCGGCCCTTCCGTGTTGCACTCCCTCCGCCGGTAAGGCAAGTTCCCCCCGGCGCGGCGCTGGGGGTGTGGACCCTTGCGGCCTCGCACCCCGGCAGCGTAACACCTATGGTCACCCGATCGGCCTGATGACGACCCGCGCCTTCGACACCCGGTACTACCGGGACCACGAACTCGACCGCGACCGCCTGGCGCTGTGGTGGTACGCCCGCGTGATCCGCCGGCTCTGTCCGGCCGGCGGGCGGATTCTCGACTTCGGCTGCGGAACCGGGCACTTGCTGAAGCGCCTCTCGGGCGATTTCGAGGCCGTCGGCTTCGATCCGGCGCCGGTGGCGCGCAGTCAGTGTCGCACCCATGCGCCGGACGCCGTGGTGCTCGAGGAGTGGGAGTCTTTGCCGCGCGCGAGCTTCGACGTCATCGTCTCGCTGCACACGATGGAACACCTCGCCTATCCGCTGCCGACCCTCAGACGTCTCGCCGAGAAGCTGGTCCCGGAGGGTAAGTTCTTCATGGTCGTACCCAATCCGCAGGGGCTCGGCCATCGTCTCAAAGGCAAACGCTGGTTCGGCTACCGCGACCGTACGCACGTCAGTCTGATGTCGCGCGCGGAGTGGGTGGCGACCCTGCGCAAGGCCGGGTTGCAGGTGGTCAGCGTGCACGGCGACGGGATGTGGGACGCCCCTTACGTTGCGCTGCTACCGGTCGCCTTGCAGCGCCTGCTCTTCGGTGCGCCGGCGGCCGTGCAGGTGTTCTTTCCGATCGGCAAGCCGTTCCTGCCGCCCGTGCTCGGCGAATGTCTCGTCGTCACGGCGCGGCGCCCGGGGACCGATTAAGATGACGCAGACTCGTTCGCACTGGGCCAACCCGCGGTGGTGGCTGTTGGCCATTCTGGTGTTCGCTGCCGCGGCGCGCCTGATCGACATCGCGTGGGATCAGGGGCACTTCTTCCACCCCGACGAACGCGCCGTGGCCTTCGCCGTCCAGCGCCTGTCGTTCAACCCGCCCAAGCTCGATCCCGATTTCTTCGCTTACGGTTCGCTGCCGATCTATCTCGCCAAGGTCGCCAGCAGCATCGCCGGGCTCGTCGACCCCCAGGCCAGCTCGTACGACGGTGTCATCCTCAACGGGCGCCGCCTGTCCGCCATCTTCGGCGTGATCACGGTCTACCTGACTTTCCTGCTGGGCCGGCGGCTTTACGATCGCACGGTCGGCGTGCTGGCGGCGTTTCTACTGGCCGCGTGTGTCCTGCACGTACAGAACTCACGTTTCATGACCGTGGACATTCCGCTGACGATGTTCGTTCTCCTGGCTCTGCTGCAACTCGTTCGGGTGACCGACCAGGGGCGGCTGCGCCAGTTCGTGCTCGCCGGGGTGTGTATCGGGCTGGCGACGGCCACCAAGTTCAGTGCGATGCCGCTGTTCGCTGCGCTGGCGGTGGCGGCCGTGTACCGTTGCGTCGCCGAGCGTGCCGTTCTCCCGATCGCCGCACGGCTCGGGCTGGCGGTGCTCGCGGCGGCGCTCGCCTTCGCGATCGCCGAGCCTTACGCTCTGCTGCGGTTCGACCGCTTCTACCACGACATCGTCGAGCAGAGTCACATGGTGCGGAACGCCGGTGTGTTCCCGTACACGACGCAGTACATGCACACGCCGAAATACGTCTACGAGTTGACGCAACTCGTCGTCTGGGGCATGGCGCCGGCCCTGGGGGTGGTGGCGGTCTGGGCCTCGGGAGCGCGCATCGTCGCCGCGGTGCGCGGTCGGAACCCGGCCGACTGGGTGCTCCTCGCCTGGGTACTGCCGTTCTTCCTTGTCACCGGTTGGTTCGAGGTGAAGTTCCCGCGCTACCTGCTGCCGATCTATCCGGTCATGATCGTCTGGGCCGCGGAGTGGCTGGTCCGCAAGTACCGGGCCGGTTCGCTCTTCGGACGGCTCGGTATCCCGGTGGTGGTCGCCGGCACGTTGCTCGCGGCGCTGGCGTTCATGTCCACCTACACCCGGCCGCACACCGTGGTGACGGCGTCGGAGTGGTTTTACCGCCACGTGCCGCAGGGCAGCAGGGTGCTGTCGCAGGACTGGGACGAGGGTTTTCCGCTGCCCCGGCCGGGTTTCAATGCGGGCGCGTATACGGTCGTTCCGTTCGGGTACTACGAGAAGCCGGACAGTTCGGCGAAGATCCAGAAGCTGGCGCGCGAGCTGGCTGCCGCCGACTACATCGTCTTTCAGACCAAGCGCCTGTACGGCGCCGTCACGCGCGCCCCGGAGCTTTACCCGCTGACGACGAACTATTTCTACCAGCTCTTCGCCGGCGATCTGGGCTACGAGCCGATCTACGAATCGGCGTCGCGTCCGTCGCTATTCGGCATCGAGATTCCCGACGAAATCGGCGACGAGTCGCTCACCGTTTACGACCATCCGAAGGTGCTGATCTTCCGCAACGCCGGCCGCCTCGAGGCCGCCGCGCTGGCGGATAAGATCCTGAACGGCATGCCGTCGAAGCCGCTTACCCGCAACGACCTCCTCCTCGCCCGCCCGGCGGCCGACGCGGGCGGCACGGCAGGCGTCGGGCTGCCGACCATCCAGTCGAGTCTGGCCGGGCTGGTGCTGTTCGTCGGGCTGGTCGAGTTGCTGGGGCTGACGGCCTACCCGATCTTGCGGGTCTGGCTCACCGGGGTCGGGGCATTTGCGCTCAGCAAGGTTCTCGGCGTCGTCATATTCGCGTACATCGCCTGGCTGCTGGTCAGCCTCGGCGCCGCGACGTTCACCTCGACCACGCTCGGGGGCGTGCTGCTCGTGGTCGTTTCGATCGGGGCTTTGCTGTGGCGGCGGCACCGGGCGCCGATGAGACGCCCCGAGATTATCGGCACCGAGGCGCTGTTCTGGGGCGTCTTCGTGCTGTTCCTGATCGCGCGCGCTTACAACCCGGAAGTCTACTGGGGCGAGAAACCGATGGACTTCTCGTTCCTCAACGCGATTACGCGGACTACGACGCTGCCGCCGCCCGAGCCGTGGTTCGCGGGATCGCCGCTCTACTATTCGTACTTCGGCTACTTCGTGGTTGCGTCGCTCGGCAAGACCGTCAACCTGCACCCGGCGCTGACCTTCAACCTGGGCATCGCGCTGGTCGCCGCGCTGACGGCGGCGGCGGCCTTCGCCGCCGGGGCGGCCGCGGGCGGCAAGTGGCAGACCGGGGCGCTGGCGGCGGTTTTCGTGGCGCTGGTCGGCAACCTCGCCAGCGTACGGGAGTTGATGGCGCGCAAGGTGGTCAACTTCGATTACTTCTGGGCAACCTCGCGGGTCATCCGGGACACCATCAACGAGTTCCCCGCGTGGAGTTTCCTGTTTGCCGACCTGCACGCGCACGTGATGGTGATGCCGATCACCCTCTCCTTCCTGTGTCTGTCGATCATCTGGGTACAGACCCGCTTACGCCCCCCGTACGAGCCGGGCGAAGCGCCGGCACGCGGCACCACCGCGGTGCTGGCGCTGCTGCTGGCGCTGCTCCTCGGCACCATCATCGTCACCAACGCGTGGAGTGCGCCAACCTACGTGCTGTTCTTCCTGTTCTTCGTGGGCGCGATGTGGCTGACCGAAGGCGCTCATCCGGGTATCTTCCGCTTCATCTTCGGCGGGCTGCGCGAGGTGGTGCTGCCGGCCGCCGTGGTGGTGGCCGGCGCCTACGCCCTTTACTACCCGTTCTGGGCGAACTTCGTGGCGCCCGAGCGCAACTTCGGCTGGGAACGCGGCACGCTCGCGCGCCCCGGGGACTTCCTGACCATCTTCGGCATCTTCCTGTTTGTCGTCGTGCCGTTCCTCTACACGCTCTGGCTGCGCAGCCTGAGACGGCCCGGCGACCCGCCGTCGCCGATCCGGGCATTGTGGTTGATCCCCGCGGCGCTCGTTCCGGCCGCCGCGTTGTTGGTTTCGACGCGCGCTTTTCTCGCCGCCCTGTTCCTGTTGGCGTTGCAGATTCTCCTCGCCCGCGACACCGAGCGCCGCTGGCGCACGCCGGTTGCCTTCGCCGCCTTCGCGTTTGCGGTCACGGCCGGTTGCGACCTGGTGTTCGTCTGGGACCGCATGAACACCATCTTCAAGTTCTACCTCGAAGCGTGGTTCATGCTGTCGATCGCCAGCGCGGTTGCCGCACACGCCATCTGGACGAACACCCTGCCGGTGAACGGGTTCGTCCGTCATCTCTGGCAGGTCGCCCTGGTCGTCCTCGTCGGCGTCGGCGTGTTCACCACCGGTAGCGGCACCTATGCGGTCATCAACACCAACCGGGTGCGAACCGAAAGGCCGACGCTGAACGGCATGGCCTACCTGCAGATCAAGGCACCCGACGAACTCGCCGCCTTCGAGTGGCTGAACAAACACGTCCAGGGCATCCCGGTCATCATGGAAGCGCACGGCGATTCGTACCAGGACTTCACCCGGGTTTCGATGAACACCGGCCTGCCCACGGTGCTGGGCTGGGGTTACCACGTCTTTCAACGGGCGCACTCCTGGGCGGACATCAACCGGCGCAAGGCGGACATCGAACTCGCCTACACGAGCGACAACAAGGACGTCGTGGCCGCCATCTTGCAGCGTTATCACGTCGCCCTGCTGTACGTCGGGCCGGTGGAACGTCGCACTCACGCCGGCGGTAACCTCGAACGTTTCAAGGAGTGGAACGATTTGCTGACCCCGGTATACGAAAACCCGGGCGTGACCATCTTCGCCGTCAACGGCCAGTTCAAGGGCGCCATGCCGGTGACGACCATCGAGACCATTCCGTCGGTCGCCGGCGAAGAAGTGCGCGTCCCCGACGCCCCCGGTCGCGTGCAACAACCGCGTGGCCTGTCGGTAACCCCGGACGGCAACGTCCTCGTCTGCGACTTCGGCAACAACCGCATCCAGCTCTTCGGTCCGGACCTGAACTTCTTGAAGACGTGGGGCGGGCCTGGCGAGTTGCCCGGTCAGTTCAAGGAGCCTGGCGCCGTCGCCGTGGCGCAAAACGGCGACATCTACGTCGCCGACACGTGGAACCACCGCGTCCAGGCGTTCAACCGCGAAGGCAAGTACCTGCGCGAGTGGGCTGCCGCGTTCTATGGGCCACGAGGGATCGCCGTCGACCGGCAGGGCAGCGTGTACGTCGCGGACACCGGGAACAACCGCGTGGTCCGCTTCTCGCCGACGGGACAGAAAGAGGCGGAGTGGGGCGGCAAGGGCAATGCCCCCGGCCAGTTCGTCGAGCCCACGGGGATCTTCGTGGACTCGAACGGGACGGTCTACGTGGTCGACAACGGCAACGGACGATTGCAGCTCTTCACGCGCGACGGACGCGTCGCCAGCGCGTTCCCCGTACCGGGCTGGGAGAGCAAGGTGTACTCGGAGCCGCACGTGGTCGTCGACGACAAGGGCACCATCTGGGTCACCGTGCCCGGCGCCAAGGAAGTACGCGCTTACGACCGTGCCGGCAATCTGCTCAAGACGTTGAAGGGGACGAGCATTCCCGGGGTCAACTTCGAGACGCCGATGGGCATCGGCTACAACCCGCAACGCAAGGAGTTGGTGATCGCCGATCTGGACCATCGGGTGGTGAGGATTCCCGATGCCCAGCGCTGAGAGCGGACCTGCCCGGCGTTGGGGCCGGCTCCTGGTCGTGGGCGCGGCGCTGGCGGCGGGGGCGATCGGACAGTACTGGCTGAGCGAGGTCCGGCAACCGCAGTGGGCTGCCGGAGCCTGGGCCCTGGCGGCGGCGCTGTTCGTCCTCGCCTACGTCCTCGGCCATGACGAGCGCGCCCTCCCCTCGGCGGCGGCGGATCGCGTGTCGCGTCGCGCCGAGTGGCTGCTGTTCGCGCTCGTTATCGGAACCGGGACGTTCTTCACTGTCTTTCGGCTGTCGCAGTTTCCGCCGGGCCTCAACCACGATGCGGCGTGGGAAGGCTTGTACGCGCTAGAAATCCTGCGCGGCGAGCCTTACACGCCGTACGTCTCGGCGGCCTGGGGCCGCGAGACGTTGACCTTTTACTTCCGCGCCGCAAGCATATGGCTGCTCGGGCCGACGGCGCTGGCGGTCATCCTGCCGTCGGTGATCGCCGGCGTGCTGGTGCTGCCCTTCTTCTACTGGTGGGCGCGCAACATGTTCGGCGTGCGTTTCGCGCTCGTCGCCACGCTGCTCCTCGGGGTCTCCGGCTGGCACCTGATTTTCAGCCGCACCGGCTGGCGGTCGGATTTTCAGCCGCTGTTCATGACGATCGCGTGCTGTTTCTTCATCCGCGGCATGCTGACCGCGTCGCCGTTCGACTTCGGCCTGAGCGGTATTGGCCTTTCGTTGGCCCTCAATACGTACAACGGGGCGCGCCCTTTCCCGCTGCTGTTCGTCCTCTGGCTGCTCCTGGTGATCTCGCAGTCCTGGACTCTGCGGGGCTTCCTGCGGCGCTACGCGCCCGGCCTGCTGGCCATGGCCGTCACCTTCGGCATCACGATCGCCCCCCTGGGATGGTACGCCCTCAACAACTGGGAGAAGTTCAACGCCCGCGCCACTGCCCTCGAGGACATGACCGGTGTGCTCTCGGCGGTCGGGCAGACGCTGTTGCTGTTCAATTACCGCGGCAACGGCGACGATTTCTTCACGGTGACGCCGGGGCTCGAGTACCCGGCCGCTGTGTTTCTGGTCTTCGGCGTACTCTGGGGTCTGGCGCGCATCCGCGACGAGCGCGCCCAGTTTCTGCTCCTCGGTCTGTTCGTCAATGCGCTTGGCGGCATCGTGAGCAAGCCGAATATGAACCGCAACATCGGCATGATGCCGTTCGTCTACTTCTTCGTCGCGCTGGGGGTCACGTACTTCGCCGCGCAGCTCCAGCGCCTGGTGCCACGTGTGGGGCGGGTTGCCGCGGTGATCTTCATGGTGGTCGTCGGCGGCGCCGCCGCACAGGCAACCTTCGCGCAGTATCTCGGCGCGAACCGGCGAGAAATCTGGGGTTACTATCCGGAAACCACGGTACTCGGGAACTACATGCG
Organism: Candidatus Binatia bacterium; assembly: GCA_023150935.1. Taxonomy (NCBI): domain Bacteria; phylum Candidatus Binatota; class Binatia (SeqCode); species Binatia bacterium. Next base: position 17,550 of record JAKLJW010000041.1, read on the forward strand.
GACACTGGCGCCCGACTACGGCATCTGGGTCGGCGACACGCCGTTCTTCCCGCGCGACACGATGACGTACCTGATGTACGGCGGCGGCGACCCGATGGAGCGGCACTACACGTGGGTGGACGACGTCGGGATGTTGTTGCGCATGCCGATCCAGGCCCCGCCGGGGAAGGGCATGGCGTTTCTGATCGAGAACGCGGGCAAGGGACCGACCGTGCTGGCGGAGTTGCGGCGGCGGTACCCGGTGCACACGGCAGTCGAACTGCGCAGCCCGCCGGACGGCGGCCGGTTATTCGCCAAAGGCATTCTGGTTCCGCCCGACGCCGCGGCAAGGGGGGCGCAGGCGCCGGCAGCCGATGTTCCCGGCGTCAGTGCCGCCGTGGCCGGGGCACCACCGGGCAAGCTGCGCCAGCCGCGCGGCCTCGGGGTCGGCGCCGAGGGCGAGGTATTCGTGGCGGATTTCGGTAACGAACGCATACAGGTGTTCGGTCCGGACCTGAAATACGTGCGCGGCTGGGGCGGTCACGGCCAGGCGCTCGGCGAGTTCGCGCAGCCCGGTGCGGTGGCGGTCGGGCCGACGGGGGAGGTATACGTTGCCGACACTTGGAACCACCGCGTCCAGGCCTTTTCGGCGAACGGCAAGTTCGTTCGCGAATGGGCGCCGGGGATGTACGGGCCGCGGGGGATTGCCGTCGACAGTAAGGGCAGCGTTTACGTCGCCGACACCGGCAACAACCGCGTCATGCGTTTTTCGCCGACGGGGCAGCAGGAGGCGACCTGGGGTGGCAAGGGCGACGAGCCGGGTCAGTTCGTCGAACCAATCGGCATCTTCGTCGACTCCGCCGGCACGGTCTACGTCGCCGACAACGGCAACGGGCGCTTGCAGTGGTTCACCCGCGACGGCCGCTTCCTCGGGCAACTGGCGGTGGACGGGTGGAAGAGTCAGGCATACTCGGAGCCGCACGTCGTGGTCGACGACAAGGGTGCCATCTGGGTCACGGTGCCGAGTGCCGGAGAGGTGCGCGCCTACGAGCGCAGCGGCAAGTTGCTGAAGACGCTCGCCGGGGAAGCCCTTCCCGGTGCGACCTTCGAAACCCCGATGGGTATCGGCCTCGATGCCGGGCGCAAAGAGCTCGTCGTCGCCGATCTCGCCGACAAGGTGGTACGCGTACCGATCGGGAAGTGAGGTCCGCCTTCTCCGCAAGGCCACCATTCCACCGCCGGCGAGACAGATCAGCGGCGCCGCTTTCGAGTCAGGCGGTCCAGCTCGGCTTCCAGCTCGCGTACCCGCGCGAGGGCGGCTTCTTTCGCCGTACGTTCCGCTTCCTTCGCCCTACGTTCCGCCTCTTCGCGCTCCTCCGGCGTCGCGACGAGGTGGTCGCCGTGCGGTCCCTCGGCAATGCGTATCCGCGTGTCGCGCCCTTCCCCCACAGCGCAAAACCAGCATCCCAATACCTTCGACCTGACCCGGAAGGCGGAGGTCGCCTCGACGCGCACCAGACCGCGCTTGCCGATGCGGCGAAATATCTGCCAGCGCACACCGTCTGGATGCTCAGCGTACCCGGGATCGAAGACCAGAACCTCGGCTACGCCCAGTTCGTCGTAGCGCTGGATCACCTCGGCGTAATCCTTCTCCCAGTCCTGGGAAACCACCTCGAGCGCGAAGCTGGGAGCGATGCGGTCCACCCAGATCTTCCAGGTCCTCACCCGTGTGCGAGGATCGACGCCTGGAAGTACGTAGATGTCCGGCGCCACACGGGCGTGCGGATCGTGCTGGCGCCAGTAGATGAACTGATCGGCCCCGACGAGGGCACGAACGCCGCGCTGACCGAGCCACCATTGCAAGAGGGGGCGCAGCAACTCGACGATCCACCGCTGCAAGAGGTCCTCCCCCACGCGATCCTCCTCCGGATAGATCGTCGGATCGACTGCACGGCGGTTCGCCGCGGGCGTACGCATGTGCGAAGTGTACCGGCGCACCGGCACCTTGACAACAATACTGCCCGGCTTACGCCGGCAATCGGAACCGCCGAGGCGTTGTGCCTGTCGCCTGTGCGGCGACCTCGTCGACAGGCCTGCCACGCGCGCCCGCAACGGCAGCCCCCTACCGCGGCGCAATGCCTGAATCGCGATTCCGGTCGGGCTACGCTGGCGAGCCCGCCAGTGCCGCGGTCAACTCGCGCACCCGCGCGGTAACGTCCGGAGCGCCGACGATCTCGCCGATCATGGCCACGGCGTCGGCACCGGCGTCGAGCACCGCAGCCATCGTCGCGCCGCCGATGCCGCCGATGGCCACGATCGGCAGGTCGACCGCCACCCGCGCCCGGCGCAAACCATCGAGACCAACGACCGGATCGGGCCGCTCCTTGCTGCCGGTCGCGTAAAGCGGGCCGAAGCCCACGTAGTCGATCGTCCCGTCCCGACCGGCGCGAACGACTTGATCGAGGTTGTGGGTCGAGAAGCCGACGATCTTGCCGGGACCGACCACAACGCGGGCTGCCTCCGGCGGCAGATCGTCCTGGCCGACGTGTACCCCGGCAGCATCGATCAACCGCGCGATGTCGGCACGGTCGTTGACGATCAACTGCGCACCGAAGCGGTCGGTCAGCTCTTTGACGTCCCGCGCGATCTCCACATATCGCCCGGTGGCCTCGCCCTTGACGCGGAGTTGCAGAAACCGCACACCCGCATCGAGCACCGCCCGCGCCAGCGCGGTGTAAGACCGCGTCGGATCACCCAGGGTGTCGACGATCGGATAGAGACGGGAGGGGAACGAGAAGGACATTGGAGGGGGCCTGGGGGCCTGGGGGCCTGGGGGCCTGGGGGGCCTGGCTGGGGGGTGGTCTAACCGCGTAGCGGCTGGCACGCTAATACCTGCCCCTTCATTCGTCCTCGCCCGAGTGCCGCCTCGGGTGGATCTTCAGGTCGGTGATCTTCTTGTGCAGCGTGTTGCGGTTGATGCCGAGGATAGCGGCGGCCTTGAGCTGGTTGCCGCGCGTGCGCTCGAGGGTCAGCTCGAGCAGCGGCCGTTCGACGCGCTGCATGATCAGCTCGTAGAGGTCCGTAGGTTCCACTTCCCGCGTTTGACGGAAGTACTCCTTCAGCTTCAGGCGGATCACGTCTTCGAGCGACAGGTCGTCGTAGCCCCCGGAGCCCGTCGCCGGCGCGCCGATGGCAAGATCGTGCGCCATCAGCGTCGACCCCGGGGCGAGGACGGCGGCGCGCACCAGCGCGTTCTCGAGCTCGCGCACGTTGCCCGGCCAGTTGTATTCCACCAGTCGCGCCTGCGCGTCCGGGGTAATGCCGTCGATCCGCGTACCCATGTCGCGATTGATCTTCTGAATGAAGTGGGCGATCAGCTCCGGTATGTCGTCCCGACGCTGGCGCAACGGCGGCACCGTAATGGGCACGACTTTCAGTCTGAAGTAGAGGTCCTCGCGAAAACGCCCCTGCTGCACGGCCCGATCGAGGTCGTGGTTGGTCGCCGCCACGATGCGGCAGTCGACCTTGATCACCTCGCGGCCGCCGAGGCGCGTGAGTTCCTTCTCCTGCAAGACCCGCAGCAGCTTGGCCTGCAGTTCGAGCGGCATATCGCCGATTTCGTCGAGAAACAGCGTGCCGCCGCACGCCACCTCGAATACGCCCGGACGCTGTTCGGTCGCGCCCGTAAACGCGCCGCGTTCGTGGCCGAACAGCTCGCTTTCGAGCAGGTCGCGCGGCACCGCGGAGCAGTTAACCGCGACGAAGGGTCCGCCCCAGCGGTGCGAATGCGAATGCAGCGCCCGGGCAATCAGTTCCTTGCCGGTGCCGCTCTCGCCCTGCAGCAAGACGGTTGCGTCGGTGTTCGCCACCCGTCCAATCGTCTTGAAGATCGCCTGCATCGCCGGCGTCTTACCGACGAGTTCCACGCCGAGTTCGAAGCGCTTGCGCGATTCCTGTTCGAGACGGGCGAGCTTGCGGGTCTGACGACGCATATCGAGGGCGCGTTGGACGAGGAGCTGCACCTCCTCGATGTCGAACGGCTTGGTCAGGTAGTCGTAGGCGCCGCGTTTCATCGCCTCGATCGCGTTGGCCATGGTGTTCTGCGCCGTGATGATGACGATCGGCGTCGCGACCCCGGCCTCCTGCGCGCGGGATAGGACGGTAAGCCCGTCGAGGTCCGCCATCCTGACGTCGACCAGTGCCACGTCGAAGCCGTCGGCCAACAGCCGCGACAGAGCGGCCTCGCCGCCATCTACCTGTTCTACCGTGTGGCCTTCGCGCGACAGCGCCGTTGCCAGCACCCAGCGAATCGATTCCTCGTCGTCGGCGACGAGGATCCTGCCGACGAGCGCACTCATACCGACCCCGCCGGCAACGTAACCGTGACGACCGCGCCGCCGCGGCGCCGGTTGTCGGCCTTGATGCCCCCGCCGTGCGCGGCAACGATGCGTTCGCAGATCGCCAGCCCGAGCCCCGTTCCGCGCGCCTTGCGTGTGAAGAAAGGCTCGAATACGCGCTGCAGATCCGACGGCGCGAATCCCGGGCCGGTATCGGCGATCTCGATACGCTGAAACTTCCCCGGCGCGGCGCTCGGGCCGACCGCCGCACCGCCGTCCCCGGCGCCCCGGAGGTCCCCGTCCGGGCGTCGCATGATGTGGAAGTCGGTCTCCATGCGCGTAACGATAGTGAGGGTGCCGTGATCGTCCATGGCTTCAAGGGCGTTCTTTATGAGGTTGAGAAAGACCTGCGTGAGTTGCGCCTCGTCTCCGGGCACTTCCGGCAGGCTGGGATCGATCTCGAGGCGCACCGTGACCTTGCGCTCGGCGATCTCCGGGGCCAACAGAGTAACTACGTCGCGCAGGACCTTGTGGACATTGACCGGAGCAGAGCCGGGTGCGGGCGGCGATCCGAGGGTGAGCAGTTGCTCGACCAGGCGACTGAGTCTGTCGATCTCCCGAATCATGACCCCAGTGTAGGACTCGACTTCGGGCTGGCGTACGAAGTGCTTCGCCAGCAATTGCGCCGCCCCGCGGATGCCGCCGAGAGGATTCTTGATCTCGTGCGCCAGGCCGGCCACCAGCCCGCCCAGCCGGGCCAGGGTTTCGTTACGCCGGGCTTCTTCCTCGAGCTTCTTCAGATAGCTCAGGTCCTGAATCACGAGTGCCACGCCGTGCTGCTCCCCGGTTACCCCCAGAATCGGCGAGCAGCTAAACCGGACCGGGACGCTGCGCGACAGCAGCCGCAACTCCTCTTCGTTACAGACCTGGCTCTTACCGTTGTTGACCGTCCGGCGCGCCGCGGCATCGATGGCCGGAGTGGCGGCGAACACCTCGGCACAGGTCCGCCCCAACGCGTGGGCCTCCGAAATCCCGGTGAGTTCCTGTGCCGCCTGATTGAACAGCGTAATGCGGTCGTCCAGGTCGATCAGCACGAGCGCCTCGCCGAGACTGGCGAGCACGTTTTCGAGCAGGACCGGAAGGGTCGCATCCTGGTCCCTGCGCTTCTTGGCGTACCGACTCGACCGCACCCGCGTACCGTAACACAGCCCAACGAGCGCGTGAATGCGGCGCCCCTCGATACACGGCCCGCAAGGCGCGGGCCGTTACTCGGGGCAAACGGCTTTCAGGCATTACGGAACCTGGAATCCGTTCGGGCCGAGTAGCCGCCTTCTTCTGGCGGCGTATCGAGGCTCCGTCGGCGACTTCGTGCCGTGGCCCTGATGCGCCCCCGCAGCTCCGTTGACAAGGCTCCGGTCAGGGGCGATAGCTTTCGATTCGATGATTTCCGTACAGGAAGCGCTGCGGCTGGTGCTCGAAGACCTGCCGGGAACCGGGATGGAGCAACGACCGGTGCCGTCAGCGGGCGGACGCGTACTGACCGCGCCGATCCGTTCGACGCGCACGGTACCGCCGTTCCGCAACACGGCCATGGACGGCTATGCGGTGCGCGCCGCCGACTGCGAGAGCGCGACCGCGGATCGCCCGGTGCGCCTGCGGGTCCTCGAAGTCGTCGGGGCAGGAGCCGTTCCGCAGGCAACGGTGACCGCCGGGACGACCACCCAGGTCATGACCGGAACCCCTCTACCGGAGGGCGCCGACAGCGTCGTGCGTGTGGAAGACGTTACCGCAGCACCATCCGGGGAAGTGCTGATCGCCCAACCGGTGCGCTCGGGCGCCAACGTGCGGCATCCCGGCGAGGACGTCCGTGCGGGCGACGTGGTCCTGACCGCGGGACAGACACTGCGACCGGCGGACATCGGCCTGCTGGCGTCGCTGGGCGTGGCGGTGGTACCGGTCGCCAAACGCCCCGAGGTGGCGATCCTCGCCACCGGTTCGGAACTGGTCGAGCTCGGGCAACCGCTCGGCCCGGGACAGATCGCCAACAGCAACGCGTATACGCTGGCGGCGGCGGTCGCGGAGGCGGGCGGCACCCCGCGCATTCTGGGCATCGTTGCCGACACGCCGGAGGCGACGCGCGAGGCGTTTGCCGATGCGCTGGCGAGCGACGTCGTGCTCTCGACGGGTGGCGTGTCGGTGGGAGCTTTCGACTTCGTGCGGGCGGCGCTTACCGACCTCGGCGTGGCGGAGAGGTTCTGGAAAGTGGCGCAGCGTCCGGGCAAGCCTCTGTCGTTCGGGCGCCGCGGGCGGACCCCCGTATTCGGACTGCCGGGCAATCCGGCGTCGTCACTGGTGTGCTTCTATCTCTACGTGCGGCCGGCACTGCGGGTCATGCTCGGCGATCGGACCCCACACCTGCCCGCGGTGCAGGCGGTTCTCGACACCGCCGTGGAGAGTGCGGCGGGACTGACCGAGTTCCTATCGTGTACCCTGAGCAGCGAACCCGACGGACCGCACGTGCGCCCCGCCGGTTCGCGCAGCTCCGGCGTACTGCGGTCGATGTCGATAGGCGACGCGCTGCTGGTGGCCGCACCGACCGTAACCCGGCTCGCCGCCGGCGCGGCGGTGCGCGTCATAAGGTTGAGCGCGGAGACGGCAACCACGCCGCCGTTCTAGAACTCCCGGTCTTCTTCCAGACGAGTGGGCGATTCCGAGATGCTAATGCGCTCCGAGCACTGCTGGCGCCAGAACGAAGGATGATAGGCCGGTGCCAGTACCGCACGCTGGAAACCATCGACTGCCGTTGTGGCACAACGGCGTTCTCGCGTTGCCCGTCCTTACCCGCTGCCCCGGGGGAAGAACCAGTCCCTCGGGGGGAGGACTTCACCGCCACTCGCGTTATCGAGAACGATCGGACCTGGCGCCCGCAAGACACCAGTGAGCAGCGGTTCAGTTCGACGGGCAGGCTCGCCGGAGCCCTGGCAAAGGCGGAGCCTTTCCGCCATCCGGCTGCCGGCGCTGTGCTGGCTCGCGTGGCGACACGTCGAGCCGGATGGCGGAAAACACCCTTACTCGTCAGGCGACTTGCAAGCGCCTCTTCGGAGAGGTGACGACGACGTTGACTCGGCCCCCTAGCCTGGCGAGCATGTCGATGAGGGTGTCAACGCTGAAGAGGTCGATGCGGCCCCTGACCAGGTCACTCACGCGCGGCTGGGTTACGCCAAGCAGTCGGGCGGCCTCGGCTTGCTTGATCCCTCGGGCCTTCAGCCTCTCTTGGATTTGGATGAGCAGATCAGCACGTACCCGGAGGTGCTCGGCCTCAGCATCGGGGAATCCGACATCTGTGAAGACATTTCCAGAAGATCGAACCATCTTGGGCTTCATGGACCACCTCATATCATCCCTGTCCGCCACGGCGGCGTTGGAGCAGGAGTTGCTGCAATCTCTGCCGAATCAAATCCACGTCACGCTTCGAGGTCCTGCGACTCTTCTTTTCGAACGCGTGCAACACGTACACGGCCTCGACGAACCTGGCGACGTACACGACCCGGTGTTCCACAGCCGTGTGAATGCGTATCTCACTGACGCCCGATCAGACAGTCGGCATCGTCTTCCAATCGTTCGGATCGAGCCCCTGCTGAACTCTGCGAAGCTGGAACCCTGCAAGTCGTCGAGCGTCCGCGGGAAAGCGCCTGACATCGTCGCGGCTCGACCCAAGCCAGACCAGCGCCGTACCCCGCATGCCACAATATGCAATTATCTGCATACCCGGTCAAATCGGCTTCAACAAGAGTCGCCTGACCCGGCGATCGAGACCGACGCGAAAAGAACGCGGCGGCTCATCGCCGCGCCGGTCGGCTTGAACCAATCGGGGTCGGGGTCGGAATCGCTATCGGGATCGAGGGAATCGAATCGATATTGATGGCGATACCGACCCCGATGGCTGTCCGCTGATGCGCCTGGTCGGGCGCTGGCGCAAGCGCAATGCCGAGCGGTACGGGTTTTTCGACTGCTTGCCGTGACCGCGGCGGCGGTGCAGTTCACTGCGGCTTACTCGTCGCCGCCGCCCGAAGGACCCTCGTCCTCGCCGCCCCCCGACTCGATCTCGTCCATCATCTGATCGAAGTCCTCCCCGCCCAACTCGTCGCCCATCTCCTTGCCCATCTTGCGCATCCAGCGCGACACGCTCTTCGGATCGCTCTCGTCGAGATCGCCGAGCGCGCTCGGGTCGGAAAGCGAGTCGAGTCGGGCCTCTTCCGACTTCGGCATCGCGAAGCGGGACAACAGGCGCGTGGCGCCACGGCTACCGCACTTGTCGCACTGCGGCGACGGAGTTTCCGAAGCGCGCAGCGTCAGAACCGAATAGCGGCGGCCGCACTTGCGACAGCGATATTCGTAGATCGGCATGACATGCTCTGTATCAGATCGGACCGGCCCCGCAAGGAGTCGGCGGCCAGCGCCGACCGCCTGGTTGACCGGGACGGACCCGGACCATGAACGACCGGACAGGTCCGCAACGGCCACCGTGGCCGCGGCCGCGCGGTTCGGGCGTTGTCTTCCCCCCGCCCCGCTGCTAGCCACGACTGCCGATGCTTCGCGCAAGATCGCTTCTCGCGGCCGTAACCCTGACGGCGGCATTGGTGCAACCGGCGGCCGCCGCGCGGACGTACAGCGAACGCGTGCAGGAAAAGACGCTCGACAACGGCATGAAGATTCTCGTCCTCGAGGACGACAAGGCTCCCGTGGCGGTCATGCAGGTGTGGTACCGCTGCGGGTCGCGCAACGAGCAGCTCGGCAAGACCGGCCTCGCGCACGTGCTCGAACATATGATGTTCAAGGGCACCGCAAAGACCGGGCCCGAACAGTACTCGAAAATCATCCAGCGTAACGGCGGCAACGAGAACGCCTTTACCAGCAACGACGCCACCACGTACTTCGCCTCGATCGCCAGCGATCGACTCGGCGTTGTCGTCGACCTCGAAGGCGATCGCATGCGGAACCTGCAATTCGACGAGGCGCAATTCGCCCCGGAACTGCAGGTGGTCATCGAGGAGCGCCGCCTGCGCACGGACAACAATCCCGTGTCGGTTCTCTTCGAGCAGCTCAACGCCACGGCCTACACGGCGCACCCTTACGAGTGGCCGATCATCGGCTGGATGAACGACCTGCGGCAACTGACACGCGAAGACGCGCTGGGCTGGTACCGGACCTACTATGCGCCGAACAACGCCGTGGTCGTCATTGTCGGGAACGTGGACGCCGCCGAGACATTCGCCGCGGTCGACCGGGCCTTCGGGGCGCATCCGCGCGGCGCGCCGCCGCCGATCGTGCGGGCGATCGAACCGGTGCAGCAGGGCGAACGCCGCGTCGTCGTCCAACGCGAGGCGCAACTCCCCTACGTGACAATGGCCTTCCATGTCCCCAACCTGCACCACTCGGACGCGTACCCACTCGAGGTGCTCGCCGGCGTTCTTGCCGGGGGCAAGAGCTCGCGGCTCTACAAGCGCCTGGTGTACGAAAAGCGCATCGCCCGCGACGCCGGCGCCGATTTCGATCTCACTTCGGTGGACCCGGGTCTGTTCTACGTGTACGCGCAGCCGCTGCCCGGCAAGACGGCCGCGCAGATCGAAGCGGCGCTGCTGGCGGAAATCGCAATCCTGCAGCGCAAGGCACCGGACGAGCGGGAACTGCAAAAGGTCAGGAACGGCATCGAGTCGGGCAGCGTGTTCGCACAGGACTCGCTGTTCTACCAGGCGATGTTGCTCGGTCAGTACGAAATGGCCGGCGACTGGCGGGCTCTCGACCGCTACCTGCCCGGCATCGAAAGGGTCACCGCCGAGAACGTGCGGCGCGTCGCCGCAACCTACCTGGTTCCCACGAATCGCACGGTGGCAGTGCTCGATCCCCTGCCGATCGTGGGCGGACGCGCGCCGGTGGAATCCGCACCGACGGGCATGGTGCACTGATGCGACCCCGGTTCGTCAGCGCGCTCCTGCTGGTCGCGATGGCCGCCGCGCTCTTCCGCACGACGGCATCGGCAGCCCCACGGGTCGAGGCCCAGCGCCGCGTGCTGCCGAACGGCGCCGTGTTGCTCGTGTCCGAGCAGCGCAACCTGCCGATCGTCATCGTGCAATTGCTGCTCGACGCGGGCGCGCGCCGCGACCCCGCGGGCAAGGCGGGTCTGGCCGACCTCACCGCGGACCTGCTCACCGAGGGCACCGCGCAGCGCTCGGCGGCGCAGATCAGCGAGACGACCGACTTCCTCGGCGCCCGTCTCGGCGCCGGCGCCGACACCGACTATGCGCTCGTGACACTGTCCGTGCTGGCCGATCACCTCGAGGAGGGCCTGAACCTCCTTGCGGACATCCTGCTGCAACCGTCGTTCCCCGAGGCCGAGGTCGGGCGGCGCCGCGAGGCGACGCTGGCGGGCTTGAAGGCGAGCGAAGACAATCCCGGCTATGTCGCGCAAAGGGAATTCGTGCGGACCGTGTTCCCGGACCAGCCTTACGGGCATCTGGTGAGCGGCACTCCCGCGTCGGTCAGCCGCCTGACGCGCGACGACGTGTTGGCGTTCTATCGAACCCACTATCGTCCGGAGAGAGCCATCATGGCGGTCGTTGGCGACGTCGCGGCGGCGGACATCGAGGCGCGGCTCAACGCGGCGTTGCGGGAGTGGAAGCCGGGCGGCGCGGGACCGTTCGTGTACCCGGACGCGCCGCCGGTGCCGCCGGCGGTCGAGACGATCCACAAGCCGATCTCGCAGGCCAACATTATCCTGGGCCAGCGCGGTATCGCGCGCGACAACCCGGATTACTACGCCGTCACGGTGATGAACTTCATCCTCGGGGGCGGCGGCTTCACGTCGCGGTTGTTGGACGACATTCGCACCAAAGCAGGGCTGGCGTACTCGGTGTCGAGCGGTTTTTCGGTGAACAAGGCGCCGGGGAGCTTTCAGGTGACGATGCAGACCAAGACGGCGAGTACCGCGGATGCAATTCGGCGAGCGTGCGCGACGATCGAAGGAATGCGGGCCGCTCCGGTCACCGACGAGGAGCTGAGCGGCGCCCGGCAATACCTGACCGGAAGCTTCCCGCTACGGCTCGATAGCAACAGCAAGCTGGCGGGCTTCCTCGTGCAGACCGAGTATTACAACCTCGGCCTCGACTATGCCGAGACGTACGCGCAGCGCATCGACGCGGTGACGCGCGATGACGTGCTACGGGTCGCGCGGCAGTACCTGCACCCGGAAGAGATGATCCTCGTCGTCGTCGGCGATCTCCCCGCCGGTAGTGTCCCGCCCGCCCCGGCCTGCGGCGGCGGGAGCCGAACGGCGGCGCACCGGGCGTTGCCGCACGAGAACCGGTAGGGGCCCCGTAGTCTGCGCGAGGCAGTCGCGGCTTACGGCAGCCATCCGAACGTCGACAACCTCTCGTTAAGCCTCGAGAGGCCAGGATCTCGGAGAATTACACGCTGTCGTTTCAAGCTGTTGCGAAGGTCCGACCCTGCGCTAACGCACTAGCATGGTTGAGTCTCGATGGTGAAGTAGAAGGTCGCGCCCTGCTCGACCGCGCCTTCGGCCCAGATACGCCCGCCGTGGCAATGCACGATGCGCGCCACCGTTGCCAGACCGATGCCGGTGCCTTCGTGCTCGCCGGCGCTGTGCAGGCGCTGGAAGGGAACGAACAGCCTGTCGACGTACTGCATCTTGAAGCCGGCCCCGTCGTCGCGGACGAAATAGACCTTTTCAGTTCCAGGCTTCTCGCGCGAGGTTCCCGCCACCGCTCCCTCCCCGCCCGAAACTCCCACCTCGGAACTCGCAACTGTTTGCGCGCCGAACTCGATCCGTGCCGTCGTGTGTTTCGAGGTGTATTTCCACGCGTTGCCGAGCAGATTTTCCATCACCTGGTACAACAGACGCGCATCGCCGGACACGACCAGTCCGGGGGCAATGACGAACTGCACCGCCCGCCCCGGTTCGCCGCGCTGCAGTTCCGCGGCAATCGCCTGCGCCATCGCGCTGAGATCCACGGGCAGCGCCCGGATCTCGGTGCGCGCGACGCGCGAGAGCTCGATCAGGCCGTCGATCAGGTGCATCATGCGTTGGGCGGCCGCACCTACCCGTTCGAGATAGTGGCGGCCCTGAGCGTCCAGGGCGCCCGTGTAGTCCTCGAGCAAGGTGCGGCTGAAGCCCTCGATATGCCGCAGCGGCGCGCGCAAATCGTGCGAGACCGAATAGCTGAACGCCTCGAGTTCCCGGTTCGCGGCTTCGAGCTGCGCGGTGCGCGCCGCCACACGCCGCTCCAGCTCCGCGTTCAACTCTTGCACCTCCATCTCAGCCCGCTTGCGCTCCGTAATGTCGCGGAAGAAACCCGCCAGACAGGCCTGACCGCCAAAGGCGATCGGAAAACTATTGATGTCCGCGTGGAAGACGCTGCCGTCCTTGCGCAGGACGGGAAGGTCCGCGGCCAGTATATGCTCCTGACGGACCTGCTTCTCGAATTCGCTCGCGACCCGCGGCAAATCCTCCGGCGGGTGAATCCGGGAGACATCCAGGGTCAGCAACTCGTCCCGGGTATACCCGAGCATCCGGCAGATCATGGGATTGCAGAACACGAATCGCCTGCTGGCCACCTCGGCAATGAGGATGCCGTCCATCGCGTTCTCGAAGACCGCGCGTAGGTTGGCCTCGGTGTCGCGCAGCTCCTGGTTGGAGATTTCGAGCTGTCGGCTCTTGTCCTCGAGCCGGCGCACCAGGGCTTCGCTGTATTCGCGGAGGACGAGAGGCTCTTCCGTGACGGTCGGTGCAGCGGCGGACAGTTGTCCGCGCTCGGCCCGCGCGCAGATCCGTTCGAGATCCGCCAGGAAGACATCGGGTTCCGTGGGCTTGAGGATGAAGCCATCCGCGCCCAGGTCGAGCGCGAGCTTCTCGTCCTGCGGATCGGTGTAGGTGGCGGTATAGACGACGAGCGGGATGGCTTTGAGTTTGGGGTCAGCTTTCCAATGGCGCAGCAGCGTGTAGCCGTCCATTACGGGCATCAGCAAGTCGGTGATGGCCATGTCGAGCGGAGTTTGACGGGCCAGGGCCAGCGCCTCCGCGCCGTGCCGGGCTTCGACGACCTCGCAGCCGTGTCCCTCGAGCAGGGCGCGCAGGAGATACAGGTTCTCCGGCTTGTCGTCGACGATAAGCGCGCGTTTCATGGCCCCTGAACGCTGCGAATGGCGTCGGCGTCCTTCTTCCCCTCGGCGGCCCGCAGCGGCAGCGTCACAGTGAAGGTGCTCCCCTTGCCCCATTCGCTCGCGGCGTGGATCTCCCCGCGCAGCAGGCCCGCCAAACGCCGACTGATCGCCAGGCCCAGGCCGGTGCCCTCGTGAGCGCGCGTCAGCCCGGCGTCGACCTGCTGGAACGGGCGGAAGATGTCCTCCACATCCTGCGGCTCGATGCCGATCCCCGTGTCCGCGACCGACACGCGCAACCGCCCGTCTTCGACCGCTGCGCGTAGCGTCACTTCCCCCCGTTCCGTGAACTTCACCGCGTTGTTCAAGAGGTTCAGCAGGATCTGCTCGACCCGCCGCACGTCGCTCACCATCTCCCCGATCTCTGGCGCCACCTCCGCCCGCAGCGCCAGCCGCTTCGCCTCGGCCATCGGCCGCAGCGCGTCCACTACCCGCCCGATGACCGCACGCGCGTCGAAGGGCGCGATGATCACCTTGAGTTCCCCCGCCTCGATTTTCGAGATGTCGAGCACATCGTTGATGAGCGCCAGTAGATGCCGCGCGCTGCCCTGCACCATGCCGAGCTGCTTGCGCTGCTCGGCGTTCAGCGGCCCGGCCAGCCCCCGCAGGATGATGCCGGTGAACCCGATGATCGAGTTGAGCGGCGTCCGTAACTCGTGCGACATCGTGGCGAGGAAGGCCGACTTCAGCCGGTCCGCCGCCTCCGCACGGTCCCTGGCCACGGAGAGTTCCTCGTTCAGCTTGCGCAACTGGATCTCCACGCGCCACCGGGCGGCAATGTCGTGCCGTAGACGGAGCAACGCCAGCGCGACGACCGCGATCGCCAAGCCGCTGCCCCCAATGATGACTGTTTGCGAAGCTCTGGCCGCGACCGCCGTCTGTGCCTCGCGCTGGCGCAACAAGCCTTCTTCAGTGGCGAACATCTCCGCGACGCGGCGGCGGATTTCGTCCTGAGCTTCCTTGCCCGAGGCCGTTGCGGTCTCGCGCCTCGCCGCCTCAAAGCCTTGTGTACGCCGCAGGTCGATCATCATGGTGGAGGTAGCCAAGCGCGCCTCCAGCAGTGGCGCGAGGGCGTCGAGCTGGCGTTGCCGGGCGGGATTGTCGGCGGTGAGCCGGCGCAATTCGCGGAGTTCGATGGCGTAGTTCGTTAGAGCCGTGCGATACGGTTCGAGAAACCGTTCATCGCCGGTGATGGTAAATCCGCGCTGGCCGGTCTCGGCATCCGTCATCGTCGAAAGCAACGCCGAAAGCCGCGTCAGCGCCTCCTGCGTCTGCTTGACCTGGCCGGCTTCGTTGGCCAGCTTTTCGATGCTGCGGAAGGCGACAAGGCTGATGGCCGCCAGGCCCACCAGCGCCAGCGCGAAACCGGCCGTGACGATTCGCTCAAACGATATTTCGCGGTTCTTGGAGGCTCCGAACCAGCCGGACGCCCGCCGCGCGCGCGGGTTTTCGAGAAGGTAGTCGACAGGGCGGCGGCTCATGCGGTGCCGGCGAGGAACTTCCGCACGTCCGCCACGAACGTGTCGGGGTTGATGGGTTTTTCCAGGTAGCCGTCGCAGCCGGCGGCGAGGGCTTTCTCTCGGTCGCCGGGCATGGCGTAGGAAGTCACCGCCACAATGGGCACGCCCGCCAGCGCGGGCAGCGCGCGCAACGCGCGGGCAACCGCGTAACCGTCCATGCCCGGCAACTGGATGTCGAGCAGGACGAGATCGAAGCGCCCGGCCAGTGCCCGTTCGATCCCGTCCGGCCCGTTCGCGGCGGTCACCACCGCACAGTCCGCCTGCTCCAGAAGAAACGAGGCCAGATAACGGTTCTGCTCGTTGTCCTCAACGAGGAGGATCTTCGCTCCCATGGGAGATGCAAGAAGGGTATCCCAAAGACTTCGGCATGTTCAAGAACTGGACACATCGATGCGTCGCCATCCGCGGACGCTCCCGGCTCGTTGGGCGCGCTTCCGCTCCTTGCCGGTCCGGAGCCCTCGCCCCAGCGGGCGACTCGGCGCGGAGAAGTCTAACGTCATCAACCCGCCCGCCGCAGGGGCCGAAGGCGTTCGATCTACGCAGCGCTCTCGGTCCGCATCGCGTGCCAGAGGTCCCAGTCCTGCTGCAACCCGAGCCAGAAGTCCGCCGGCATACCTACGACGCGCGCCAGCCGGAGCGCCGTGTCGGGGGTGACCCCGCGTTTGCCCCTGACGATTTCGTTGAGGCGGGGGAACGAGATTCCGAGGCACCGCGGGTGTTGCCGCGCAAGATCCGGTAGGGACCCGGGTGCGTGATGCTCAACGCCAGCCGCGCGGGTTGGCGAAGAAGTCGCGTTCCCAGCTTTCGATCGCCGCGTGCAGGCGCGCGGCGTCGGCCGGGTGGCGGTCGACGACGTTGTACGACTCGTTCGGATCGAGGCCGAGGTTGAACAGCAGAGGCATGTGGGTGAGCAGCGGCGCCGTCTGGCCGGTCCGCGGGTCGGTGTACGTGTAACGGCGAGCGGCACGCCCGGCCAGCGTGTCGATCTTATCGAGCGGCAGCGGCGCCGTGTAGAGGCTGACCCAGCGGTAGTACTTCCACGCTCCGCCGCGCGCCCCGTCGATGACGTTGGCGTTGAAGAAGAACAGCGCCCCGTGCGGGCTCGCGGTCGCGACGCCGTGCAGGACGTCGCGGAAGTCGCGGCCGTCGACGATGCGGTCGGCGGGCGGTTCGACCCCGGCGATGGCGAGCAGGGTGGGAAAGAGGTCGATGTGCATGAGCGGGGTGTCGACGGTGCGTCCGGCCGGGACACGGCCGGGCCAGTGGGCGATGAGTGGGACGCGTTGACCGCCTTCGAGGGGCTGTCCTTTACGGCCGCGCAAACGACCGGGGTTGCCGAGGTGCCAGGGGCCGTTGTCGCTGGTGAAGATGACGAGGGTGTTGTCGAGCAGGTCGCGGGTACGGAGGGCGTCGACGACCTCGCCGACGCTCCAGTCGAGCTCTTCGACGGCGTCGCCGTAAGGACCCATGGGGGAGCGGCCGTCGAAGTCGGCGGCGGCGACGAGGGGGATATGGGGGTTCTTGTGAGCGAGGTAGAGGAAGAACGGTTTAGTCTGGTGAGCGTCGATGAAGGCGACGGCTTCGCGGGTAATGGCGGCGGTGAGGTGGCCCTGGCGGAGGCCGATATCGGGATCCACGACGGTATCGTTTTTCCAGTACTGGTAAGGGAACTCGTCGTTGGTGGAGGGAAAGCCGGCGAAGAAGTCGAAGCCATGGCGGTGCGGGTGGTACTGCGGGTCGCCGCGGAAGTCGCCGAGGTGCCACTTGCCAACCATGCCGGTGCCGTAGCCGGCGATCTTGAGTGCTTCGGGGAGGGTAATTTCGGAGGCCGGCAGACCGGGGACAGCGGACTCGCCGCCCTGGACGAGGTCGGTGACGCCGAGGGCGGCGAAGACGCTACCGATGCGGCGGTTGAGTTTACGGGCGAGGTTATCGCCCGCGGGTTGGATGGGGAAGGTGATGCCGGTGCGCAGCGGGTAGCGGCCGGTGAGGAGGCCGGCACGGGCGGGTGAGCAGGTGGAGGCGGCAGCGTAGAAGTCGGTGAAGCGGGCGCCGTCATGGGCGAGTGCATCGACGTGTGGAGTGCGGATGCCGGTATTGCCGTAGGCGCCGAGGTCGCCGTAGCCGAGGTCGTCAGCGAGGATAATGACGATGTTGGGCGGCCGGGCCGGCGCCCCGGCGGCGAGCCGCACGATGGCGCCGACGGGCAAGGCACCGCGGCCGGGATCGGCGTAGACGGCGGTGTCGAGCACGGCATACCCCGCCCCGACGTGGGGCCGGGAGTAACGCCAGAGCGAGAGCGCCACGACGAGGACGGCGGCAAGGAGCAGCCCGCGGCACAGATGGCGGAGGCGCAGCGTCATCTGCCGCACGGTTACAGGAGGCGGCGGGAAAAGTCGACGGAGCGCGTACGTGGAGGGGGAGCCCGTGCCGCGGCGACGAGGACGCGATGGTTCCCGGTGGAGCACAATGCCCGTGGCGATCATGGGCCGAACGCCTGCCGTTCAGGCGCGGCCCGCTCTTGGCCGTCGTCTGGAACGGCTGGTTCGGCACCGCGGGCGGTTACTCAACTCGGCCATACGTCGGTGCTTCCCCCGTTCCCACCCTCCATGCCACCAGCTACGCGGCACGCAGCAGGAACTCGACTTTCACGGCGTCGAACGGGAACTCCACCCGGCCGCGTTCCGTTCGCGTGAGCACACCGGCGGCCAACAGAGCCGTAATGTCGCTGTGCACGGCCTTGACGTCGCGGCCCACGCGGCGCGCCGCTTCGCGCACCGACACTGCCCCGACACCACAGAGTGCCTTCAGGATCTCCCACCGCTTGGCCGTCAGCACGCGCCAGAGAAGTTCTGGACTCGCAAACGCGATCCGGGCCCCTCTTTGCCTCTTTCCCGTCTTCCATGCCTCCACGAAGTCCGACATGGCTTCCCCGGGCGCTCGGACCTCAAGCGTCACGGTTCTCATCGTTCCACCTCCCGATATCACGCTGAAAGCCAGCGATCAGTTTCTCGGGCGTAGTGAAGGTGTATGGGGTCTCGCGACCGCCGTAGTGACGGTGATCGCCCTTCACGGCCTCATTATCATATCGAACCTCGCACTTGCCATCGACGACGTATGCAAGCCGGTAGCGATAGCAGTGGGCTGAGCCTTTGATCGGCACGGGAACCTTCCAGAGCACAGTCTCCGCGAAGGCGTTCTCCGCGTACACGATGCGGGCCCGGACGAGGAGCGTCGCCTTCACATTGGAGACTATGCCAACGTTGGCCGGCCGTTGTCAATAACTCCAACGCTGCGGATGTCGGAGTGGCGGCGCGTCGAATGCTGCGGATGGGCTCCTCGATCGCACCCTCGCCAGATCAGCGGGCCGTGCTGAGCCGCGCCGGCCAGACGCGCAGAGCGCTGCTGAGCTGAATGCCCAACTGGACGGCGCCGCCCCCATTACCGAAGAGCTCTACACCGATAGTCACGGGTGCCGCGTCCAGGTTCGTGCACTCGAAACCGAGACGGCGATAGAAGTCCGGCGCCTGAAAGCTGTGCGTCGACAACACCATTTGGACTGCCCCGCGCGTGCAGGCTTCGTCTTCGGCAGCTGCAGGCGCGCGGGCGCCACTGGAAACCGGCTCCGCCCGCGTCGCCTGCAGCCGCATTGTTCGGCCAAGTAGGAACGGATGGGCGCGCCCGGCGGCCTAATCGTGCGACGTTTGCACACACGTCCCCGTCGCCCCTATCACGCGGCGCCGGGGCCTCGAACCGCTTCGCCTTCGGGAAACACATCCGTTGCATCGCGTTGGTCGCCGACTGGTGGGAGTAGGCGGTGACGGTACCGTTCCTGTTCCTGCATGTAATGCTCGACCAGCTTCTCCGGATCGTTGCCGAACTCAGAGGAGATCTTCTCACGGATATCCCGCACGGCTCGAATATCTTCATCCATTTTCTTCATCGTCGTCTCCCAGTAACTCCAGTGGCGTCACCAACGCTGGTACGAATACTCCCAGCATCGTGTTGACTCGTCGGATGTGTTCGAACTTGTTTGCGTTGGCGAGGTGGCGGCAATTCCACGTGACCAGGAAGTCGCAGCGGTGGTGCGAGGCCAACGCCAGGTGCAGTGCGTCTCCGGCGGGATCTCGGGGCATGACTTTGCGAGCAATGTAGGTCCGGACGATCTCAGCAACCGCCGCTTCGACAGGCACCAAAGGAAGGCGTTCGATGAGACGCAGGCAGTCTTCCCGAGCCGGGAAATCTCCGCGCGTCAGCTCTTCGATCACGGGCGCGCTCGTCACCAGTTCGTATCTGTCGCCGGCACTCTCCCACCACCTGCGGGTCCATCCACGCCGTGCCACCATCTCCGGGTCGGATCGTGCCTCGAAGTAAAAACTCGGGATGGTAGTTTCGATGTAAGTGCGCTTCCGCATGACTTATGTCATGACTTATGTCCCGCAAGGCGCGAATGGGGTCGTTCTACTAGTGCGTTCAGTTCGCCGCCTTCTGCCTCGTTCCCTTGATGATCGTGAGCTGCCAAGCGGAGGTCGGCGGTGCGTTCCCGGTATCCGCGATGAACGCTGTGCGCGCGAGCTTCTTCGTGGTGGCAAGGACGCGCGCCGAGCCTTTGCTGATGGACCCCGCGGCTAGGTCTGAGTTGATCGAGATCCCCGCGGCTGCGCTCCCGAAGGTCACCGTAGCGCCGGGGGCGACGCTGAGTGACGTTGCCACCGGGTCGTTGGCCGCCCAGCCACCGCTAGATCCGAAGACTTCTACGCCGACGGTGACAGGTGTTGCGTCGAGGTTCGTGCAGGTGATGAAGGCCGCGAGAAATCCGGTGTCGATATAGCCCGGTACCGTGAGGACGTGCTGGGTGAAAGGCGCCGAAAGCGGGCTGTCGACGACGCCGGCCTTGGCGGCGGGGGCCAGGAGCAGGAGGACTACAGCAATAAGGAGGACTTCGCGGAGGCCGTTCTCGACTGACCGAACACGCGTTGGACTGAATCGCTGCATAGGTGTGACCTCCATCGACCGACAATATTGAGCCGATGTTACTCGCTCACAGGGGACGTGCCAAACGCATTCACCACGATCCCACCAGAGTGCCCGCCCGCTGACACGGTTTGCCTACGCATGATGACGTCCCTTGCCATGTCTGGGATTCCGGTAAGCCGAACGCCCTGGGCTCAGGCGCGGCGCGCTCTTCGCCGTCACCTGGAGCGGCTGGTTCGGCGCAACCCGCCACCACTCATCCGGCCTTCGCCCACGGCTGTGGCTTCTTGGCCGGTAGCGAAACGACCTTCCGCCCGCTCCGCCGTTCTTCCTCCCTGAGTGCCTGACAGATTGCGTCGAGGTCGTAGTGGTATTTGGCGGCGTGGCGCTCGCGGACGCGTCGCACTTCTTCCACGATCGGGTCTTTCCACATCGTTCACTCTCCCATAAGCTCTTCTGGTGTACAGATGACCGGAATGCCATAGCCATGGTCGTAGGCAACGGCGGCCACCACGTTGCGAATCTCCGCATTCGCGATGTGCGTACAGTTCCATGTGAGCAGGTAGTCCATGCCGTGAACCGTTGCCAGTGCGATGTGAAGCGCGTCCTCGGTAGCCTTCTTCGGTAGGGCTGCTGCCTTCACAAGCGCGGCCGCCAACCCTTTGACGGCATCACTGGTCTCCAGTGACGGCACTCCCTTGAGCGCCGCCATCCGGCGTCGTGCAGCCTGGGCATCGCCCTCGCCGGCTTCGCTTACGACCACCTGGGAACAATAGAGGTCAAACCGCTTGCGGCGCCGCCACCAGCGGCGCGTCACGGCCTGGTGTGCAACAGCGATGGGGTCGAGGCTCTTGCGCGCGGTGAGGTAGCTCACAACGGTTCTCTCCACGTAGACCTTGGGTTTCGTGCCCATCCCTCGCTAGGCGGCCTGAACATAGCAAGCCGCCTCGCGCACGCCGAACGCCTTGGCGCGCAGGCGCGGCGTGCTTTTCGCCGTCGCCTGGAGCGGCATTGTTAGGCAGTCTGCGAACTCGCTGGCCGCCGAAGGCGTCGGCGGGCATCTTGGCGTGCCGTCTCAGCCGCCCGGTGAAAGAAGGCCAGCACCTCGTCCTCTGACTTGCCCGCCAGCGCCGCGGCTTGCTCGTCGCGGATCTTGCGCACCAACTCAACTGCTTTGATCGCTGGGGTCTCGACCATGGATGGTTACCTCCTGCGGCGAGTAGATCGTCAGTGCTTTGTATCCCTGCTCGATGTTGACGGCATTGAACAGCCGGATCTTATCGAGGCGCACGATATGGCGAAAGTTCCAGCTGACGAGAACATCGACGTCTGAGATGGTCGCCACGGCGATGTGGAGCATGTCGTTCTCGAAGCGGCTCCCCAGCACCCCGCGCGCCTGATAGCTTGCCCGCAAGGTTAGCGCCTCTCCGGTTACGGGTAGGATCTCCGCGCCCAGATCCAGGACTTCGGCGTAGAGATCGCGAACCGCATCCGGCGCCGGGAGTATCTCGGCCGCAGTGACCTCCGAGAGCACAGGATGAAAACGCCCCTGGCGGAAATCCTCAATGAGTCCGGTTGACCAACGCGCAAACTCGGCATCGAAGCATCCCCCAAGCACCGAGGTGTCCACGTAAACCCGCAGGACCTTCATACGCTTCAGTGTACACGGGACAATTCCACGATCCTAACGCCCGGAACTCGCGCGCGGCGGGCACGAGGGGCAGCCTCAATCCGGCAGAATGGCCCGGTGCCCGCCGTCGCGT
>JAKLJW010000042.1 GCA_023150935.1 Candidatus Binatia bacterium
CCGCAAAGGAAGGCGCGGCGCACGCAGCGACTGACGCAGTGGTAGTACGGGGTCGCCTCGATATCGATCTGCGTGTAGCGGGGGCTGGGCACGGAGAGAGTGTGGACGTGTATAGGGTTAATGTCAAGGCCCTATACGGCGCTATATGACGGATCTGGTGGATGCGCCCGGCAGACGGCCTCCCCCCAAATCATGGGTGTCTTCGTCTTTCTCGTGGGTGTCTTCGTCTTTCTACCAGCGGAGTGGGCGAGGACTGGTGTTCCGGTCGGCCGCGCGGACGGACGAGGAGCGGCGGCGCCCAACGTCTCGCGCTGTCGCTCGGCCGTGAGGGGGGCAAGATGTTGCCGGCGACGTGAAAGCGCGTGAATCTGGCGCCGGTATTTGGCGGTGTGGGGGCGCGTGGATTTGGCGACGTTGTTGCCGGGGAAGAAGGTGCATGAGCGGAAGCGGATCAGGGGATCTGCAGATACGGTTTTGGCGGGGTCGCACCTCTGCAAGCTGCTGGAACGACTGGATTTCGCCCCGGATTGCCGGCGGTATTCCGGCCTATGGTCGTTTTCACCCGGAAAAGCGCCGAGGAGAAGGAGTGAGTGTGCGACGTTGCCGCCCCTTGCAGCGACCATCCTGCGCCAGAAAACGCGTCAATAAGCCTCCGCAGGGTAGGATCCCGAGCACCGAAACCCTGATGTTTCCGCATCTTGCAATGGTGCGACCCGGCACCGCATGCGCTCAGGTGCGTGCCCGACCATCCCCCGACCGTCGCTTTCCATCTGAGGTCTTGAGGTCCTGGGGTCTTGAGGGCGTGAGGGGCTGGGGCTTGGAGTTCAGACGCGATGGGGGGGCGTCCAGGTCGGCGTGCGTGTCCGACATCGACTCCGAGCACGCGCGTCAAGATGCCCATGCGGTTCCCCCTCGCTATCTGGTCCATCCCGAACACCGATCGGTCCGAGAGACCAACCCGCGCGGCCGGATGCGGACCGAGATCTAGAGCCCGGCGTTTACACCATGCCGCACGTTCCTTCCAGCCAACCCTGCAAGATCTCGCGCCGGTCCGACAATCGCTGGCGTCACTCCGGGGCCTCCGCCGACTTCGCGTTGACACGTCGGGGGCATCTGGCCTACTTGCGTGCCTGTGGTGCGGCCGCGCTGGGTGGGGGCCGCCGCCGTCGTTCCGGTTCTTGTCCATTCGTGTCGGCCCGGTGCGCGTCCCCCACGCAGCGTGCGCGCCGCTTGGCAGGTGACGTGCGGCATGGCGATATCCGATGCATGAAGGGCCGCGAGGGTCATCCCCGCTCGCCCTGAGATCCCGACCCGTGCGGTGCCGGGTTGTTGGACCAACGAACGCGGATCCGTTCGGCCCGAGTAGGGTCCGTCTTCTGACGGCCCGTATCGAAGGCCCCCACTTTGGATGGCGCGACGGTTCATTGGTAGGAGCGCACCGCGTTCGTCTGCGCCTCGAAGGGCGTCCGCCGGGTTCGGGCTCAGGAACTGAGTGGTGTTGGAATCAAGGGGGCACATGGTGAACGTCACGGACATCCTGCGCACGGAATGGGAGTACGTCGGGCTAAAGGCCCCGGCGTTGATCTGGGTCGGCGCCGCGGTGCTGCTGGCCGGGACGGCGGCCCTGTTGTTTCGCCTCTGGTGGAAAGTCCGCCGAGAGAAAGCCCTGCACGGTGACTTGCGGACCAAGCTCGAGGCCGTGCTCAAGGAGTTTCCCCCGCGTCCCGGAGAGGGCTTGATCCTCGACGCATGGGACGCGTTGGATCGCGTCTTCGGGACGGTGCCTTCCCTGCGGGTACCGTGGAGCGCCTACAAGGCAGGGGCGGTCGCGGAAGTCTCCGCGAGTGGGGAAGACCAGTACTGGTCGACGGACAGTGCCGAGGCGAGCTTCACCGACGGCAGTATGATCGAGTCGCGCCTCAATCGCAGCTTCTATGTAGCGGTGCCCGGGCTCGTGACGAGTATTGGACTGTTGCTGACGTTCACGGCGATCCTGATCGCGTTGCTCGGCGTGCGGGTCGAGAAGGACCAGGTGCAGGGCCTCGACCTGCTGGTGGCCGGCCTCTCGGGGAAATTCCTGTCCTCGGTGGTGGCCTTGCTGGGTGCCAGCATCTTCCTGGTCCTCGAGCGACGGCTTTTGCACGGACTGAGTGACAGCCGGCGTCAGCTCGTTGCCACGATCGACGCCATCGTGCCGCGGCGAACGCCGGCCCACATGCTCGCGGCCATGCAGCGCGATCTGCGGGAGGGCTCCGACGCATTCCGGCACTTCAACTCCGACCTGTCCGGGCGGTTGAAGCAGAGCATGAGCGAGAGCATGGGGCCGACGATGACCCGCATGGTGGAGTCCATCGAGGAGCTGAACAAGCACCTGCGGGCCGGAGAGGAGGAGAAAAAACAGTCGCTCACGGGATCGTTCGGCAACCTCGTGCAGGACCTCGAGCGCTCGATCAACGGTACGCTCGAGAAGATGGGCGACCAGTTCAGCACGTCGCTGTCCGGCGGCGCGACGCAGCATTTCGAGGAGGTGGCCAGGTCGTTGTCAGGAACGGCCGCCTTGCTCGAAGGCATGAACGAGCAGTTCCGCGGGACCCAGACGGTCCTGAACGGGTTGGTGGGTTTCGCGCGGACGTCGACGGAAGAGCAGATGGCGCTGGGGCGAACCCAGGTCGAGGAGCTGACCAATGTCCTCCGCCAGCTCATGAAACAGCTCGAAGAGACGGCGGGGTCCTCCGTGTCGAGCATGTCCAGCGCCCTCACGACGGTCGTTCGCGACCTGTCGTCGCAGATCGAGGCGCTCGGCGGCAAGATGGCCGAGACAGTGGCCCGGAGCGCCGGGGCGGCCACGTCGGCGGCAACGCAGGTCGTCGACGATGCCCGCATGACGACAACGAGCTTGCTGCGCGAGATGAACACGCAGTTCCAGAAGAACCAGGATGCGTTGAACGAGATCACGACTTCGATGCGGGCCTCGACGGAGCGGCAGGTGGAGCTCGGCCGGTCACAGATCGAGGACCTGACCGCCGTGCTGCGCCAACTCATGGGGCAGCTGCAAGAGACGACCGGCTCCTCCGTTTCCACGCTGTCGTCGGCGATGGCGACCGTGGTGGCGGAGTTGTCCGACAAGGTGACGGCGTTGGGGAACAACATGGCGGGTGCGCTGACCGAAAGCGCGGGCCAGGCAACCACGGCGGCGGGACACGTCGTTGGCGAGGCCCGGCAGTGGGCGGAGCAGAACGCGCAACAGCTCACGGAGTTGTTGCAGCGTCACGAGAGCCATGTGGCGCGTGTCGAAGCCTTGCAGCAGGTGCTCGACCAGACACTGGCCCGATTCCGCGAGGGCCTCGGTGAATACGCCACGGTCACGGGAGACTTGAAGCGCGTCTCGAGCGAGGTAGGGACGATCGCAACGAAGGTGGTCAACGTCACCGATACCATGCGAACCGTCGAGCGGGGCTTCGAGCAAGTGGCGACGCAGTCCGCCGCGCAGGTCGAAAGCCTCTCCCGGGCGAACCAGCGGCAGCAGGAAACGTGGCAGCGGATCGAGCACAACCTCGTCCAGTACGAGAGGACCTTCCTGCACGTGGACAAGGCAGCCACCGAGTTGCTGACGCAGATCTCCAGCAACCTGCGTGACTATACCCAGGTATCCCAGAAGACGTTCGACACGCTTGTCAGCGTTTCCAACGAAACGATCGGGAACGCCGTGAACAAGCTCGGCGGCGCCATCAGTGAGCTCGAGGAGTATCTGTCCGAGTTCGGCGAGGTGCTGGCGAGAACGCGGCCGACTCGTTGAGGCAGGCGCCGTGGCCACCGAAGACACCGGAACCCACTCGCTCTCCAACTCGTTCACCGACCTCATGACGTCGCTGGCAGTAATTTTCATCCTGCTGCTCGTCGTCCTGGTGAACAACAAACAACAGGAGCTTGCGCAGGCGCAGAAGGACCTCAGCGACGCGCAAAGGCGTCTTGCTGCAGCGGCTGCCGCGACGACGAAGGCGCGACAGGAAATCCTCGCCGCGCTCCGCGGAGAGCTGAACCAGCTTGCGGCGCGTGGCGTGCAGGTGACTGAGGATCCCAAGGATCCGCTGGGATTGCTCGTGGTCGTTCCCGAAGGTCTTCTGCAGTTCGAGCTTGATCGCTCCACCATCCCACCCCGTGGAGAGGGGTTTCTGGCGGAGTTCGTGCCACGCCTCGGCGTCATCGCCTGTTCCAGACGAGAGGATCTCTCGTCGATTGTCGTCGAGGGCCATGCCGACTCCAGCGGCAGCGAGGAGCACAACCTCAAGTTGAGCCAGGACCGGTCGATCGAGGTGGTGCGGGCGAGCTTGGCCGTCCTCAGGGCGTATCCGGAGCTGGCCGGCGTCCCCGACCAATGCTTCCCGGACGAAAGCGATACTCTGGCGAGTCTGCCGCCGGCCAACACGCTCGGCAGTCAAGCACTGCAAACGTGTTTCCTCGACCTCCTTTCGGCAAGCGGTCGCGGTCGACGAGAGCCGTTCGTCGAGAATGGGGTCGAGGATCGCGCGAGGAGCCGCCGAGTGGTGTTCAAGATCCGGGTGCGGTCCTTCGAGCAACGGGACATCGAGGGCTTCCTCAATGGCTGAGCAGGTCGAAGCTGTTGCCGGCGCGAGCGTGGATGCGTCATTGCGCGAACTGCTCGAGACGCTCGAGGATCTGCGTGCGGCGCTGCACGCTCTGCAGGCGGCCAGGCAGCGGACGACGCCGCCCGCCACGGAGTTGCTCTCCCCGCTGGTGAAGGTAGTCGAAGGCGTCGGCGCGGGGCGCCCCGCCCGGCCGCCAGCGTGTCCCGAGGAGTTTCGGGCGCAGTGGGAGGAGTATCTCGGGGGGCAGCGGAAGGGGATTGAGGCGCGGGCGGTCCGGTACCTGTGCTGGGAGCCGGACATCGCGACTGATCCACGGTTCCAGTCGTACCTCGACCGGATCGGGGCCGATCTGCGTCCGCGCGCGCTTCAGGGGCTCGTTCACAGCTGCCACGCTCGGTGGGAGGAGTCGCTGTTTCGGTCGAAGGTGGCAACACGTATCAGGACGCGGGTGGATTCGTATGCCGGGCCCAACCGAGTGGCGCAACGTTGGCGGGCCAACGCGGACCTTGTGCTCGGGGCCGAAGGCCCGGCGCTTCTTGGGAGGCAGTTGCTCGACCAGCGAACCAAAGTGCAGGACTACTGCGGTTCGTTCGCGGTGGATGCCCAGTCGGCGTACGTCATCGCCGGGGTCGGTGCTGCCGTAGCCGCATGGTGGGCGACCGGACTCCGCGACGATGCGACCATGCGCTACGGGATCGACGAGCTGCTCTTCTGGTCCGGGTGGCCGTTGGATCAGTTCTATCGTGTGATGGCCGCGACCCTGCTGTCGCGCGAGGCGGACGCCCCGGCAGTGATGGGTGCCTTGAAGACGCGGATCCTCAGGGATTCTCGGCTCGGCGACCCGCGGCTTCCCGCTGCGAGCACTAACTGGCGCGGGGTGGACGAGAAGGCGCGGCGCAAGGTCATCCAGTGGCTTTCGAGCGACGACATCCGGTTCTTCTTCGAGCACGTGCTACGAACCGGTGAGGATCCGCACGGGCGGAAACGGTTCTGGCTGCGCTACGTGGACAAGGTACAGATGTCCCGGCCGTTGCTGTGCGCAGACGATCGCGCTCGTTTGCGGGCACTGCGTTTGAAGGACCAACCCAGCAACTTTGGCCTCGTGGATGCCCCCACCAGCGCGTTCATGCTCGTGTTTGAACGTCTCTTGATCATCGAGTTCAGCAAGGTGGGCAACGCCTGCTTCGTGTACGAGCCAGCAAGAGTCCGCGACATTCTCGAAAGCTTCTGGACGACCAATGCCTTCCACCTCAGCACGCTGAAGCGACCCCATCACGATGCGGACAGGATTGTGCATCGAGCGGGTTGGGAGTGGAGCATGGACAGGCTTCTAGGCCGGTACGGAATTCGACCGGGGTAGGGGGGTCTAAACCGTGACAGAACGCGGCCCGTGGACTCTCGCCGTTCCCTGCAGCGGTGTGCGCCTCGAAGCTGGTGACGACGGTATGTGGCTCCGAGGCGACAGCGTCGACGTCACGAACCCCGCCCAGCTCCGGTCGACCAAGCCCAGTACGCGACTTGGCCAGTTGCTGCCGACGCTCGTCCCGCAGCTTGTGGAGCTCGGCGTCGCCATCGCCGACGGCGGCGCGATTCGCATCCTGTACGAGGAGTTTGTCACGCTCGAGGCGCGGGAAATCGACGCCTTCGACGATGTCGCCCCCTGGTCGCCGTTCACGCTGCAGCTCGGGGCCACCGGGTGGCTCGGCGGTTCGACCTTCGCCTATACGGTGCGCTTCTTTCTCGGGACACAGGCGGTCGCCGTGCGACGGCTCGGGGCGTTCGTGCGGCGGGGCGAGGCCATCTACCGGCTGGACGGGCAGACCTATGCCCTCCTCGAGGCGATCGAGCGGTTCAACGCCCTGGCGCCGGACGCTCGCTGCGGACCGGACAGCTTCATTCGCTTCGCGGAGGTGAAAGGGCTCGCCACCGGTGTCGGCGTGCAGCTCGACAAGTACATCGCGACGGAGCAGGTATTCGTGCCCCCGCGGGTCGGCCTGAACCTCGTCGTCGAGCCGCAAGGACGCATCTCGTTCGCGCCGACGGTGGACGGGGTCAACGACGAGCAGATGCGGTCGGCGTTCTTCGCCCAACCGGATGTCGACGAGATGTACTCGTTCGACGACGGTCGGGGCGGACGTATCCGCGTCGTGATGGACGATGCGCAGCGCGAAGTCCTGCGCCGCATGCAGGGCGTGCGTCACCTGAGCGGCGTCGAGAAGGCAGAGGTACTGCGGAATCCCGTCGCCGTGTTCGACGGCGTGGCGGACGCCGTGGACCTGAACCTCGAGGCGTTCGGGCCGCGAGTGCGTGGCATTGGCGACTTTCCCTTCGTTGCACAGCCGTACATTCGCCGGGGCACGGGCATTTTCGACGGTCCGGAGGCGGGGCCGCTCGGAACGGGGACCCCGTTCTCGGCCGGTATTCAGTGCGGTTACGCCGACGGGCACAGCGAAGACTTGACCTTCACTTCGAAGGAGGAAGTCATCGAGTTCTGCCGGGCCGTGGAGGCGGCCCGGACCAGCGGCGAAGGCGCCGTCGAGTTCCGCGGCAAGTCGATCATCCTCGACGACGCGTTCGTCGGAGCGCTCGCCGAGCTGCGCGAGCAGGTGATCCCGCCGTCGCGGCCCAAGGTTCCAACGGAGAAGAAGCGGCGCCGCTTTCTACTCATCTATACAAACGAGAACGAGCTCGAGTACGAGGAGCAGCCCGAAACCACCGCAGCGGCCGAAGGGGTGTTGCCCGCGGCCCTGCGGGCCGGGATCGACCTGAAGCCGCATCAGCGACAGGGACTCGCGTGGCTGCAGCGATGCTTCACCATGGGCCGGCACGGCTGCCTGCTCGCCGACGACATGGGGATGGGAAAGACCGTCCAGATCCTCACGTTCGTGGCTTGGCTCATCGAACAGGGCGAGCTGTCGCCCGACGGAACGGACCCGTCGACGCCACCCTGGGATCCGATTTTGATCGTCGCGCCATTGGTGCTGATCGAGAACGAGACCTGGGTGAGCGAGATGCGGGCGTTCTTTGCTGAGGACGGGGCGACGTTTCAGCCGGTGACCGTCCTGCGTGGAGAAGAACTGAAACGGTTACGCCGAGCCGACGCGGGAGGCGGGGAGACGGACATCGGGGCGGCGGTGCTGGATCTCGATCGCTTGCGCGAGCACCGCGTGATCCTGACCAACTACGAGACCGTCACGAACTACCAGCACTCCTTCGCGCAGATGCGGACCCACTGGTCGGTCGTCATCACGGACGAGGCGCAGGAGTTCAAGGTTCCGAACACGAAAATCTCGCATGCGCTCAAGAGCCTTTCGCCCCGCTTTCGAATCGCGGCGACCGGGACGCCGGTCGAGACCCGCTTGCTGGACGTCTGGAACCTGTTCGACTTCCTGCAACCCGGCACGTTGCTCGGCAGTGCGGCGGAGTTCTCGCGCCAGTATGAGCGGGAGGCGGATGACGGGGCGGGCGGTTCATTGGATGCCCTGAAGGGCCGGCTGCGCTTCGGATCGTCCGACGCGTACGTCTTGCGCCGCGACAAGTCGCAGCTGACCGACCTGCCCCCGAAGATCGAGCACGACTTGCACTGCGACCTGTCCCCCGAGCAACGCCAGTGGCACATCGATCTGCTGCGCAAAGTGCGGGCCGGGGGTGAAGGGAGCCATCCGCTGGGCATCATTCACCATCTGCTTCGGCTCTATCAGCATCCGGCGCTCGTCCCGAAGTACGAGCCCGTGCCGGTCGCCGCAGCACTGGCGAGCTGTCCGAAGCTGGCGGCGGTGATCGAGTGCGTGCGGCAGGTGCGGGCTCGTGGCGAGAAGGCGCTCATTTTCACCCGCAGCCTCGACATGCAGCAGCTGTTGTCCCGGGTGCTGGCGGAAGAGTTCGGTTTGGAGGCCGACATCATCAACGGCGCGGCGCCCCGGGGGGACAAGGGGGGCCGGGGGAAGCGCAGCCGGAGCGAGATGGTGCGCCGGTTCCGTTCCATTCCCGGCTTCAACGCCATCATCCTGTCGCCCGATGTTGCGGGCGTTGGCTTGACGCTGACGGAGGCTAACCACGTCATCCATTACGGTCGCTGGTGGAACCCGGCCAAGGAATCGCAGGCGACGGACCGCGCCTACCGGATCGGGCAGACCCGCGACGTGCACGTGTACTACCCGATCGCGCTCGATCCGCAGCGGGAGTTCGAGACGTTCGACGAGAAGCTGCACGCCCTCGTTCGGCGGCGCCGCACGCTGGCGGCGGAGTTCCTCGCGCCCATGCCGAGCGAAGACGATCTGCAGGACGAGTTGCTCGACGATGTCCTCCGGCCGGGTAAGAAGGTGCAACCGGCACCGGCACCGGTTGCGTCCGGCGTGGATCTGCGCAGTGTCTCCCCGGATCGACTCGATGCGCTGGTGGCCGAGTTGGAAGCCGGCGCGGGACGGAAGGTCATTCTCGGACCGCGCGGGGCGGCCGAAGGCGTCCAACTCATTGCCCTTGAAGGCAACAACGTCCGCCTCGTGAATTGCATGGCGACCACCGGCGATACACAGGTCGGCGCCGAAACAATCGCGGAAACCGCGCGGGTGTTCGACGGGTATCGGGCGCATCACTTGCGCGGGATCGGCGGAACGCTGCGAGTGGTTGGCGTCGTGGTGACCCGAGGCACGCTCGGAGCGGACGCTCGGAAGGTGGCGAAGGACCGCGGTTTGGAGGTCGTGGCGGGGCCTGAGCTGCAGGCGCGCTTGCTGACGACGCCCTGTACCCAGGCGGCGCTGGAACTGCGTAACGAAGAGCGTTGCGGGTCGACATCGGACGTCGTTTCGGCCCTCCACCGAGCTCTCGGATCGGGAGGCCAGGGTGCAGCAGTTCCGGCGGCGAATCCCCACGACGAGTGGATCGAAGCGTTGCTGGAGTCGTCCAGGTACCGGGAGCAGACCCGCGCCAACGAGCGTACCGCGTTGCCGGAGGACCGCGTCCGTGTGTTTTTGCGGGCCGTTGCCGAGCGTAGCGGCCGAGTCACGCGCGTCGCGCTGGCGCAGCGTCTCGGTGTGAGCCTGCCGCGGGTCAGCGGTGTGGTGGCTGCGATCCGGAAGGTGCTCAATGTCGAAGGGTACCAGGTGGTCGCGGCGGACGAGGGTTCGGACACGATCGCGCTGAACATGGATCTGCTGCGCGTGCAGTTCGAGCTCAGGGGGCCCAGGGCGTAGAGGCGGTTTGACCAGGGAGTTGACTGCAGTCGCGGGCGAAGACCCGGACGGGGGCCATGCTGGGCCGCGGAGAGAGCGGGTGACGGGCGCCCTTCGAGACGGCCGCTGAGAAAACGCGGCATCCTACCAATGAACCGGCGCGCCCTCCAAACTTGGGGGCCTTCGATACGGGCCCTGAAAAGACGGGCCCTACTCAGGCCGAACGGATCTGGGTTCATTGGCCCAACAAAGCGGCGCCGCGCCGGTCGGGTTCTCAGGGCGAGCGGGTTCCGTACTCACGGTTTCATGAGGTCCCCCGTTTGCCCTCAGAGGGCACGATTCGTTCAGGCGCCGTCTCGAAGGACGCCCGCTGGGCAGGTGCGATGCAACTGACTGCCTGCGGACCCTGCGGGGTTGGCAGTACCTCCGGTCGACCCGGCGGGAATCGGGGTATACTGGTGCGCAGGGGACGACCGACATGCTGAGTCCGCAGCGGCGGCAGGAGATCATTGACGCGTTGCGCCGGGGGACGGTGCCACGGATGGGGCTCGACGCGTTTGCGGTCAACCTCGATCGGTTCTGTGCAACGATCGACGACGAGCTGGCGCGCGTGAAGGCGGGGGGTAGCGCCTTCAAGGCGGTGCGCGGCGAGTACGGGAGCGGCAAGACGTTCTTCGCGCGCTGGGTTCAGGAACGCGCCAAACGCACAGGGTTTGCGACGTCCGAAGTGCAGATTTCGGAGGCGGAGACGCCCCTGCACAAGCTCGAGACGGTGTACCGGCGACTGACGGAGCGGCTCGGCACGAGCGACACACCGGAAGGGGCGTTACGGGCCGTGGTCGACGCGTGGTTCTACACGCTCGAGGAGGACGCGCTGGCCGAGGGCAAGCTGACGGAGCAGGATACGGCGGCGATGCTGGCGCGGACGACCGATCTCATGGAGCAGCGTCTGGCGAACATCACGAAGACGGCGCCGGCGCTCGCGGCCGCGTTGCGGGCCTATCGGCAGGCCCTGGCAGAGCAGGTACCGGCGACGGCAGACGCCCTGATCGCCTGGGTAGGCGGCCAACCGAACGTGTCTGCCCAGGCGAAGCGGGCCGCCGGTATCAAGGGCGACATCGATCATTTCGGCGCGCTGGGATTTCTTCAGGGGTTGCTCGTGATGCTGCGCGACTCGGGCCACGCCGGGTTGGTGCTCGTCCTGGACGAGGTGGAGACGCTACAACGGGTCCGGACCGACGTGCGGGACAAGGCGCTGAACGCGCTGCGGCAGCTCATCGACGAGGTCGATGCGGGCCGGTTCCCCGGCCTGTACCTGGCGATCACCGGCACGCCGGCGTTCTTCGATGGTCCGCAGGGCGTGCACCGGCTGCCGCCGCTGGCGCAGCGGCTACATGTCGATTTCACGACCGAGGCGCGGTTCGACAACCCACGCGCGGTGCAGATCCGGCTGGCGAACTTTTCGCGGGAGGCGCTCTGCGAAGTTGGTCGGCGGATCCGTGACATTTTTGCCGACCACTCCCGAAACGGCGCACGGATCCGGGCCGTGGCGGACGACGCGTACGTCTCGGACCTGGCCGAGGCGGTCGCCGGCAAGCTCGGAGGCCGCGTGGGGATAGCGCCGCGCCTGTTCCTGAAGAAGCTCGTTGCGGATGTGCTCGACCGCATCGACCAGTTCGACGACTTCGATCCGCGGCAGCACTATCAACTGACGGTCGCGACGACCGAGATGACCGACACCGAGCGCAGTGCGACCGGCACGACGGTCGACGACATCGAGATCGAGCTGCCGGAGCCGAGCGATCGATGAGCGTGGAGCGAGAGGGGACCGCCTTGCGTTCACGTCCCGGCTGTCGGTTGCGGGGACGGACAGACCCCGCCGCCGGCCCGGTGGCGGGGTGCCGGACGGATTTTGCGACGGCTCCTGAAACGACGGGACCTCGTCAGTCCGAACGGGAACCCAGGTGTCGGGTCTCGGGTATCGGGCGTCAGGTGTCGTGTATCGAAGATGAGGGCCATCCCCCGTTCGACGCGAGGAGCGGCCGATGCTTGTCCGCATGGGAACGGACGGCCTTGTCCCCGTGCCTGAGGGGTCTGTTGATAAACGGATGCGCTCCTCGATACGCCGCCAAGAAAGGGCGGCTACTCGGGGTGAACGGATCAGGGTGTTTCGAAAAGGGGACGAAAACCCGTTCGGCCCGAGTAGGGCCCGTCTTCTCAGGGCCCGTATCGAGGGTCGGGGCATTGTGAGGCGGGGCATTGTGAGGTGGCACCATACCAACCGGTTGCAATCCCATCGTTCTGCCCTTCGCCGCCGGGCCTCGCGGAGGCGTAGAGGCCCCATTTCGACCCCGGAAACACGGCCGGGGGCCGGCCACGCGGCAACGGACTGGGGGCGCCCGTCGCGCAGCGCAGGGGCGAGGCCGAACTCGCGCGCTACGCGCCGGATGCCCACGCCGTCCACCAACACCCTTCGCCGAATCTCGTATACCTGATCCTCGCTCAGCACCTACCTCCACCTCCTGCTCCCGAGGTGGTATCAGGGCCCGCAGGGTGGGTCAGTTCTTCAGCGTTACGTGGGTCAATCTTCTAGCGCTACGAACATCGTTGATGGGACCCCAGGGCTCCGGTCAAAGTCGCTGACGGAGCCTCGATACGCCGCCAGAAGAAGGCGGCTACTCGGCCCGAACGGAGTCCGGGTCCCGTAATGCCTGAAAACCGTTCGCCCCTCGGTGAACGACTTTGCCGTGGCCCTGGATGGGACCCACCGGGGGTTGGCAGCAGTCCGCGCCCACGATAGAGGATCGGGCATGGCCCGAGTCCGTCGTCCGTTGCCCGGCAGCGCCCGGCTGCTCGTCTCTTTCGCGGCGACGGACGTCGCGATGATGCGGCGGGAGCTGTGTCTGGCACCGTCCTTCTTCGCCGCCGGGGTGGTGGAGGGTACGCGGCTCACCTTCCCCTTCTCGCTCGACGACATCGAAGAGCTGCAGGGGGCCGTGGCCGCCGAAGCCAACCATGCCACGAATCGGACGCTCCGGGACCGCCTCGACCGCATCTTCGAGCGCCTGCAGGAGGTTCTGAATACGTACGACGACGGGAACGACAGGTGACACTCCCGCGGGAACAAGAAAGCCTGTGCGTCTCCGCATCAGGCGTTGGGTGCGTCACCGGCTGAGGCCAGGTCTCTCCACGTCGGCGTCGGTCCAGTCCGCATCGCCGATCATGGCCCGCAGGGTCCCCTGGGGGAAGGTGTCGCCCGGATGGTGGTAGGCAATAACGACCCGGCGACCGTCCGGATGGCGGTAGATCCGGTGGCTTCCGGTCGTTCGCTTGCAGACAAAGCCGTCCTTCTCGAGAGCGCGGATCAGCTGCCGGGCGGTGATACCCCGGAGCGTCTCCCTCATGCGCTCACGACCACTGCCGGCGTATCCATCTCGGTGATCCCCCGCTCTGGGTCGACCGGAATCGGTTCGCCGGTTTCACGGAGATCGGCAACGTAGAGTTCGATGGCTTCCCGCGCGTTCGCCAGGGCCTCGGCTTCGGTGTTGCCCCAGGTGTGGCAACCCTTCAGGGCGGGACAGGAGGCGTGGAACGCCGGCCGTTGCCCGGCAGGGCGGAGATTCCGCGCCGGCGTCGGCGCCGCCCGCGACCCGGCCGGTCGCATTGACCGGGCAAACACATGAGATGTATATGATGAAGCTATGCGTTTCGTTGCCGACGCGGAGGCCGAGCATTGGCTGCTCGGCCTCCGCGGGCGTGTTTCGGAGCTCGATTGGGATGCTGGCAATCGCACCAAGAACCGGAAGCACGGCGTTGAGCCGGAAGACGTCAGCGCGTTGTTCCGCGGGGACGTGTACTTCGCTGGCCGCATCGTCGAACCCGCGCACGCCGAGTTGCGGTGGCTCGTGCTCGGCGCGGATGGCAGTGGCCGGCCCCTCGCGGTGATCTTCACGCGCCGGGGCGATCGGGTGCGCCCGATCAGCTGCCGGCCCATGCGTCGCAAGGAGAAGTCGCTCTATGAAGCCGCGATCCGCAAAGAAGGCTGACGCTGCGGGCGTCGATGCGCAGATCCGGGAGTTTCGGCGCCGCGATCTCGGCGAGGACATCGCCCGGTCGGGCGCCGGCAAGGTGCTGCGACGGACGCGCACCACGTCGATCGCGTTGAGCGAAGACCTGATCGCGAAGCTCCGCGCGAAGGGAGCGAAACGCGGCCTTGGCTATCAGACGCTGCTCAAGATGATCGTCATGGAGCACGTCGACGAATACTGAGTGGCGGAAGGTTCGACACCCACCCGACCGGCGGGCTCCGCAGGGGGCGCGTGTATGGTGGTCTCGATCCGGGGTCGGACCAGCGCAGGTGGCTGGAATGACAGGGGTTGCGCGGAGATCCAGGGCTGATTTCGAGCTTGCGGCGGCGGTTCTGGGGGCAGAAACACGCCGCAGGGGGTCCGCGCGGCGCCTACGCTCCTCCCGTCTTCGTCCGGGTGCTGCGTCCGGCGCGGTTCCCGTTGCGGTTCAGTGATCGGCTTCGACCCGGCCCCGAAACCCGTGGTCGCCAGAGTGTACCGGATGAGGGCGTTGCCTACTACGGCACCGACCCCCGCTCGAGCTGACCGGCTCGCCGCCAGACATCCCGCACGGGCGGCGCAACGGCATCGCGATCGACGGCGGCGCCGCCTCCGGCAACCGGCGCGTCCGCCGATTTGTCGCTTTCGATTATCATGATAAACAGTGCCCGATGTTTCGTCGGGCCCTTCAGCTTCCGCCCGCCGGCCGCGCGACCTTCTTTCTGTGGGGACCACGGCAGACCGGCAAGACCACGCTCCTGCGCGCCACGTACCCGGACGCCTTCTGGGTCGATCTCTTGAAGGCCGACGAGTACCGGCGGTACCTCCAGAACCCGGAGCGACTCCGGGAAGAGCTGGCCCTGGTCTCGCCGCAGCAGGTGGTCATCGACGAGGTGCAGAAGGTGCCGGCACTGCTCGACGAGGTACACGGCCTCCACGAGAGTCGGGGCCTGCGGTTTGCGCTCTGCGGGTCCAGCGCCCGCAAGGTGCGGCGGGGTGGGGCGAACCTCCTCGGGGGGCGCGGCCTGCGCTTCGAGCTCCACGGACTGACGGCTGCGGAACTGGGCACGAGCTTCGATCTCGATCGGCTGCTCAACCACGGCTATCTGCCACGCATGGTCGCCGCCGCCACGCCGGTGCCCCTCCTCGACGCGTACGTCGCCGACTACCTGAGAGAGGAGATCGCGGCCGAGGGTCTGGTTCGCAACCTGCCGGCGTTCTCCACCTTCCTCGACGTGGCGTCGTTCTCGGATACCGAGTTGGTGAGCTTCGCCAGCATCGCCCGCGACTGCGGGGTCTCGCCGCCAGCGATCCGGGGCTACTTCGAGATTCTCGTCGACACCTTGCTCGGTCGGTGGCTTCCCGCCTACACGAAGCGGCCCAAACGCCGCGTCATCGCCGCCTCGAAGTTCTACTTCGCTGATGTCGGCGTGGTAAACCAGCTGGCTCGGCGCGGCACGATTCAACGGCGCTCCGAGCTCTTCGGGAAGGCGTTCGAGAACTGGGTTTTCCACGAACTGTGCGCCCACGACGCGTACCGTGGCACGCGGGCGGCGTTCTCGTATTGGCGGCTGGCGAGCGGGATCGAAGTCGACTTCATCGTGAACGATCTGGCTGTCGCCATCGAGGCCAAAGGGACGGCCAACGTCACGGCGGACCACCTCCGCGGCCTGCGCGAGCTCGCCAGAGATCACCCCCGCACGGGCCGCCGCATCGTCGTGTGCCTGGAAGCGCGTCCGCGCCGCACCGACGACGGCGTCGAGGTGCTGCCCGCCGCCGAATTCTGTCGACAGCTGGCCGCCGGCGCGCTGTTTTGATCGCTGCGAAGACGGGCCGCCCCAGTCGGACCACGGACCACGGCTCGATGGCGGAGCACTGCGGGACAACGCCCCCCCCCACCGGGACGGTAGCGGGAACACGTTGGCCGCCCACCCGACCGGGGCTACGAATCGCGGGCGTCCACCTGGGGGGGGCGAGCCACTGTTCGGGACGGGGAGTTTGTGAACAAATCTCCTGGCAAGGCGCTGATCCCGTTCGCCCCGCGTAGCGGCCCTTCTCTCGGGCCGCGTATCGAGGGGCGTTTTGCCAGGCGGATCAGCCGCCTGGCGTCCCTCGATACGCGCCCTGAAAGAACGGGCGCCACTTGGGACGAACGGCGTGGAGATCCGTCGTGTGATTTTTTCACAAACTCGAGGGGCGACGAGGCCGCGGTTGGACCAGGCTGCGGTCCGCGGTTGGACCAGGCTGCGGTCGCACCAGCGCAGGTGGCTGGAATGACATGGGTTGCGCGGAGATCCAGGGCTGATTTCGAGCTTGCGGCGGCGGTTCTGGGGGCAGAAACACGCCGCAGGGGGTCTGGGCCGCGCGGTGGTCATCATGCGCCCGCACGCGTCCGGCAAGTTGATACCGCGCGTCGTCGGCGCCGAGCAGTTTCTCAAAGGCAATGGTTGAGCGGCGAAACGTCGGACAGCGGGACGATCTGCGTCCTGCCGTGTGTCGAGCCCTGTCGGAGCTATGAGGCCGACCGCAATCGGGACAAGAAGCCGCTCGAGCTGCACCTCGGCACGCGCCAGTGCCTGCCCCGTCAGATGTTGGTACGGCGATAAATCGCGGTGACGTCTGGCATCGGGCGTATATACTTACAGTCCCGACCTACCGCCAGCCGGTCGGGCATGTGGATGACGGCCGGAAGTGCACGCCGGAACGACCGCATCGGACAGGGGAGGGACCGTGCCGCAGGGACGCCACGCCGGCCATTTCGATCGACGCTTTGTCCGTCATCTGTTTGGGTTGACGCGGATCTACTGGACCTCGCCCGAGGCGGCGAGGGGCGCTCCGTTGCTCGCGCTATGCGTCGCCATGGAGCTTGGCCTCGTCTACGCGAACGTTAGGCTGGCGTGGGCGAACGGCCGCGTATTCAACGCCGTACAGAACAAGGCGTGGGCGGAGTTCGTGCACGCCATCGGGATCTTCCTCGGCGTGGCGCTGGTGGTCGTGTCGATCGCGACCTACCGGATTTACTTCCGGAACATCCTGCAAATTCGCTGGCGGGAGCAGATGACGCAGTACTTCCTGGGCCGCTGGATGGGGCCGTACGCGTATGGGCATCGCGAATTGCACCATCGCGACACCGACAACCCGGACCAGCGCATTGCGCAGGACATTCAGAGCTTTGTGGCCAGTGCGCTCGGGTTATCGCTGTCGCTGCTGTCCGCGGTCGCCACGCTGGTGTCGTTTGCCGGCATGCTGTGGACGTTGTCGGGGACGTGGCCGTTGCGCATCGGGGAACGCGAATTCTGGATACCGGGACTCATGATGTGGGTAGCGATCGCCTACGCGCTGGTCTCGATGTACCTGACCCACTGGGTTGGTAAGCCGCTGGTCGGCATCAACTTCGACCGCCTCCGCTTCGAGGCTGACTTCCGCTACGGCCTGGTGCGCTTTCGCGATCACATCGAGGCCGTCGCACTCGCCCGTGGCGAGGCGGTGGAGCGGCAGACGGCAATGCAGCGCTTCGGTGCGGTTGTCGGGAACTGGTGGGGGCTGATCACAAAGCAACGGAACCTCGCCTTGCTGACGAGCGGCATCGGCCAGGCGAACGGGCTCGTTCCCTTGCTCGTAGCCGCCCCGGCGTTCTTTGCCGGGCGCATGTCGCTGGGCGGGGTGACGCAGACCGGGATCGCCTACGGGCAGGTGTCGGGGGCGCTGTCGTGGTTCGTGGATGCGTACCAGGAGATTGCTGCGTGGCGCGCAAGCATCGAGCGACTGGCTACCTTCAGTGAACTGCTGGACGCTACGCGAACCGAGGTCGAGCGTCCGGACGCCATCCACGTTAAACCGATCGCGGAGAACGAGTTGCGGCTCGTGGATCTGTCGCTGGCACAGGCCGACGGCAGCGTGTTGACCGGTGAGATGAACGCGACGATGCTTGCGCGCCACCGCGTCGCGCTGCTGGGTCCGCCGGGTGTCGTCAAGACAGCGTTGTTTCGGGCGATCGCCGGCATCTGGCCATTCGGACACGGGAGCGTGGAGATGGCCGCCACGGCGCGTGCGCACTTCCTCGCCAACCGGCCGTATCTGCCTTTGGGGACGTTACGGGAAGCGGTCTCCTACCCCGATCCCGCCGGTACGTACACGGACGCGGCGATTCGGGAAGTGTTGGATCTCTTCGATCTCGGAGCTCTCGCGGACCGTTTGGACAAGGCGGGGTCGTGGGATCAGCAGCTCTCCGGCGACGAACAGCAGCGGTTGATGTTCGCGCGCGCTGTGCTTCATGCGCCGGACTGGTTGATAACTGACGACGCAACAGCGGCGCTCGATGATGCGACCGAGCGCCGTATTTACGAGGTGCTCGGCCGCCGCCTCCCGAATGCGACGGTGCTGTCGATCACCAACCGGCCGAGTGTCGCCGAGTACCATCAACGGCGCTGGGTCTTGCAGGTCGACGAGCACGGGACGGCGTCTCTCCGGACGTAGCGCCGGAGGGAGCGTGATCGCCGGCCGAGCGCGAAGAGCCGATCGGCTGCCTGCCGGCGTTGTTCCCCGAGCTGGAAGGGGACGCCGCATGGCAGCGTCTCGTCCAAGACGCGAGGCCTCGCCGCCGGCTCACGGCGCTGCTGGATGAGGTCGAGCAAGCCAATCGAAGCGCGCCCGGCGCGTTTCCGGAAATGTGCGACACCGAGTTCGATCGACACACGTGACCTCGCGCGTACCGCGCCAGCAGCGCCGCGTCGATGCGTTCGCGCAGCGGCTGCGGATCGAGTTATTCGCGCCGGGTTGCCACCTCGAAGCGCCCGCGCGCAGCATCGTCGCGCCCGTCGAGCGGGCGCCCCCGTATGAGTGCTCGCTCGCGGAAGAGGACGAAGGCGCCGTTCAACACGACGACCTCGACGTCGGACCGACGAAACACCAGTATGAGGTCCGAGACCGCGCCTGGATGATTCCCGGCGCAACGGCGGCGACGAGACCGTGCCGTTTGGCACGCGGGAGCGACGAGAGTGTGCCGTTTGGCATGCGGGAGCGAAAGGACGGGAGCGCCGGGGCGCTGGGCACGCGTCGTGCTCAACCGAGACGGGCACGGAGGTCCGAGTGCGTCGAACGGTGTTCCTGCTGGTCCTGACGGCGGCGGCCCGGCTGCCAACGCGCTCGACCTCGGCTACCTGCCGAGCCGGGACACGTCCGTCTACTGGAACCGGTCGGGCTCGCCCACCGGCGATGATAGCGGCCTCCAGCCGTGGGCGTACGACGGCCAGACGGCGCAGCTCGCGGATCTCGCGGGCGGCCAGCTCTACGACGCCGCGCCCGGCTCCTCCTCTTACTCCGAATCTCAGTTACGACCTGTCGTAGTGATTCGCGATCTTAATGACCGTACCTCACACTTTGTTGTCCGAGAGCCATTTCCCGCGTATACGAGGTGGAGACATGCGTGGAGCTATGCTTGGGGATTCAGTGCCGTCGGGAACATCTCGAACAAAGCGGCAACGGTCTCTGGCGCGAGCCAGCGGCTTGGGAATCACCTTCGCCCTGTTGCTGACAATGACTATTGGTTGTGGCTCGTCCAATCCGCAGCCAAGTTCCAATATCCATTCGGGATCGCATTTTTCTCCGGTCAAGCCGTTCCTATCGCCCAACACCGTATGGCATCAGCCGGTAAGCCTCGCCGCGCCGGCGCGCACCGGTATGGGCGTTGTCGGCGCGGGCAATGCAAGCACCCCGGCTCTCGATCACTATTTTTTTCTGGTCAACGGCGTCATGTCTGACGGCGCCCCCCTACCGACCGGCCAGAACGCGCCGGCCCCCTCGGCAACTCCGATGGTACTTACGGTGAACGGTGTTGCTCCCGAGGGTGCGACCAATCCGAACGGGGGCACCGCAGTCGGCCTGACCGTGCTGGGCGCCGGTGTAGGAACCGGTGCCCAGTTGTGGAAGGCGGTCCAGGGACCACAGGCGGGCACTTTCTACCTCCGCAGCGCGGAGAGCTTTACCGTCAGTCAGACAAACCCGGGCACGTTCAGCATGCTGGGCGGCTACGGTGTGCAACCGGTGGCGCCCCTGGAACTTGGCTATATCCCCGGCTGGGGTGCGGCGCTGTCCTGGAACCAGCAGGGTTCCCCGACCGGAGACATGAGCGCCTTTCAGCAATGGATCTATGACAGCACTACGGCACAACTGACCAATCAGCAGGGGAGCGGCCAGCTTTATGCCTCTTCATCGACCGTCGACGTCGCCGCGCAAGCGCCCGCACCCGCTAACCAGTGGTACGCCTATCCCAATTACTTTCTCGAGCAGGTTGTTAATCAACCCAACTCAAGTCCGCCGTTCCCCGCCCCTACTACCGACAGCGTGGCCGGTACCGACGCCGCCGGGGAGCAGGCCGCCTATGACTATCTCAGCAGTCAGATCCTGGGCGCCGCGGTCAATCCGAGCTGTAACTACGAAGGAACTACCTACACCGGCATCCGCTGCGAGTATAGCAATCTCAACGCCTTGTCGACCCTGACCGAGTGCGCGGCATTGACGTCTTCGCTCAATCCGCCAAAGAAACCGACGTCATACAACGGGGTCGCCATTTCCTCCGCTGACTGGACGGCGGTGTATCAGCAAATCCATAATGAATGCCAATACGCGGCAAGCGTGCAGACCATGTTCTCGAACTTCAACGACATCCTGAACTTTGTTTTTATCGAGAATTCGGATGCCATCTTGCCGCTGGCTATCGATGTCGGAGTGTCAGCTAATCAGAGCCTCAACGTGGTGCCCATCGAGATCATCGAAGGGATCGTATATACCGCGCTGAGCGCGGTGGGCTCTGTCGCCGGCGGAGGCGGGGGCGCCGCCGTCGGAGCGTTTGCGAACCTCATCGAAACGGCCACCGACAGCGCGCTTGCCGCGCAGCCGGCCATCGGTCAACAGATGGCTACGACCGTGGGCAACCTGTACACCGACCTGGGCCAACAGTTTCAGGTTTTGCAGCAGCAGGCAAACAATGGCGAGAACGCTATCCTGCAGGACTGGGGTAGGCTTTCGGCGATCGGACCGCTGACTGAAATCAACGGCTACAACGGGCTGGGTTTGACCAGCGCCGATATTACGGCCATCGAGGCCCAGGCCATTCAGGGCTACAAGGTCGCGGTCATGCAGCTCCTGATGCCGTTGGAATACAGTCTGTGGGCGTCGTTTGCGAACGCGGGTCCGCCTACCGGGCTGGACACCAGCACCTATAATACCTACAGCTATTCGACGTTCGGTAGTAATACCGCGAACAATAACACGGCTAGCTTCAGCACAGATGGTGTTCGGTCGAACACTCCATCGCTGCAGGTTATGCAGACTGACATCTTCGACAACGGCGCCAATCCGTTCGAGGTCTTCAACGGGCTCAATGGCTGGGCTGCGCTCACGGTCAATTTCGACAGCGGAGAGAATTGCAGTATCGCCGCAATCACCCTGTTCAATGCGACCGCGAACGACTTTACGGTCGGCCTCATACCGTCGGAGGGCACCATCGCCTATCCGGGATGCTCGCAGGTAAGCTGCGAATCTAGCTACGATAGCTTCGAATTGCGCCCTTACGGCTATTTGACCATGTATGCGGGAGCGAATACCTCAAAGGAACATCTCCAGACAACGGCGAATATCTATCTCGCAGGCGCGCAAGTTGGATCCCTGTCGGTCGAGGGACAGAATTTTTGCTACGATTCGGCAACAATAAGCGGTACGGCCACTGCGAGCGCCGGCTCCGGCTTCAGCTTTACTGATGTCGGGACGAAGGTTTCGACCCAATTTGGCGATGGTGGCGTTTGGACCACCATTTATCAATAGAGCTTGGCAATTCCTCGATAGCGCGTCCCGAGGCGCGGAACGAAACAGGCTTTCACTCGGCGCAGACATGCGGCACGACGCCAGCGCGTCGCCCGAAGCCCCGGTCGTTGCGGGAATGACGGGGCCCGCGCCGGAGAAGAAGCCGGTTACTTGCGGATTTGTTCGGCGAGGTAGTTCTGCTCGCCGGCCTGCTCGATCAGTGTGCGCTGCGCCTCGAGCCAGTGGAGCAGATGTTCCTCCGAACGGAGCAGGCGTTCGAGGAG
Organism: Candidatus Binatia bacterium; assembly: GCA_023150935.1. Taxonomy (NCBI): domain Bacteria; phylum Candidatus Binatota; class Binatia (SeqCode); species Binatia bacterium. Next base: position 21,930 of record JAKLJW010000042.1, read on the forward strand.
TTCCCGGGAGCCGTTGTCGCCGACCTTCACCGTGAGCGCCATCGCCTTGTTGAGCCGCGATATCGCGCCGGCGACCAGCACGTTGTCGGCCGCAAACTGCGCCGCCACCGTCTGCCCGACCTTCACCTTCGGGGCTCGCTGCACGTCGGGCTTGCCCTGCAGGAACAGGATGCGCGCGATCAATTCGTGGGTGTGTTCGAGTTCGTCCGCGGCGTGAGCGGCGCGCTGCTCGGCAAGACGCGCATAGCCCCAGTACGCGCACATGCGCGCGTGCACGAGGTACTGGTTATGACCGGTGAGCTCCGTGGCGACGAAGTCGTTGAGCGCGTCGATAACTTTGCCGTTTCCCTTCATGTCCACCTCCCGATGGTCACGGCGCACATAGCCCAATATCACCGGGCGAAGCGAGCCCCAATCGGCCCCCGTCTCCGTGGCGGCATCCTTGACTCAGTGGCGCAGGCACATGTCGCGCCACGCTGGCCGGGGGCGGTCTCGGCCTTACGGACGCGACCCGGGCGGCAAGGGTTACTTGCCGGTGCGCCCCGGTTTCGACGCGGCGAGCAAGTCGCCGAACGTCCCGAGGCTGTGCTTACGGTTCATGCCGTCGACCGCGGCCTGCTCCTCGGCACGGGCGCTTGCCTCCTGCGTATCGCGTTCTCGGCGCGCCTGCTCGACCATCGACAGGGTGAGGCGGCGCTGCCCCGGGTCGACCGCGAGCACCGTGACCTCGACGCGGTCCCCGACGGCAACGACCTGACGCGGATGGGAGACGCGCCGGTCGAGCGCCAGCTTCGAAACATGCACGAGGCCGTCGAGCCCGGGGGCAATCTCCACGAACGCGCCGAAGTTCTCGAGACGACGGACGATGCCGGGCACCGTCGCGCCGGCGGGGAAGCGCTCGCCAGCCGTCGCCCACGGATCGTCCTCCAGCGCGCGCATCGAGAGCGCCACACGCGATCGTCCGCCTTCGGGTGCCGGCTCGACCTTGAGCACCTTGACGACGACAGATTGGCCGGACCGGAGGACTTCCGACGGGTGGCCCACGCGGCCGTAGCCGATCTCGCTGACGTGGATGAGACCCTCGACCTCGCCGAGATCGACGAACGCGCCGTAGTCCTGCACGGAGCTGATCCGTCCTTCCAGTACGGCGCCGACGTGAATCCGCTCCCAGGTCGCTGCCGCCTGCTCGGCGGCCTCGTCTTCGAGCAGGACACGCCGGGAGACCACAATGTTACGGCCGCCGGCGTCGATCCTGGTGACGCGGAAGCGAAGGCGCTGCCCGATGTAGGCTGCCGCCTCGCCGCGGCGGCGGTCGATCTGCGACCCCGGACAGAAGGCGCGCACGGGGCCGATCTGCACCTCGAAGCCGCCCTTGTTCTCGCCGGTCACCAGCCCTTCCACAGCGATCCCGTGGGCCATCGCCTGTTCGAGTTCGCCGGGTACGTGGCCGCCGCGGCCAACGGTGCGTTTGAGCACGATGGTGCCGGAGGTGCGGCCGTCGTCGACGACGGTGGCCTCGACCTCGTCGCCGATCGCGAGGTGCGCCTCCCCACCGGTCGGGTCGCGAAACTCGGTGAGGTCGATCACGGCCTCGCCCTTGCCGCCGATTTCGACGAAGGCCGTGCCGGCGCCAAGCGCGATGACGCGCCCGCGCACGACGTCGCCGGCGGCCACGCGCTGTCGTTCGTTAGCTTCACTGGCGGCCAGCAGGGCCGCGAAGTCATCGGCCGTGCCGCCGGGAGTCTCGTCGTCGTGTCGATCGCCCATGTCTATCCCCATCGAAACAATATTACCCACAGAACGGCACCGATGAACACCGCCCCCGGGGGGTCGAGAGGCGGCGCCACAGCGGACGTTCATCTTCTGGGTCGGCGCGGCGATGGCGCACGAACCTTCTACCGGACCATTGACGACCTCGACCGGCCGGTGCCGGCGCACGCCCGCAACCCGGATGCGACCGAGCCTGAGCTGGGAGAGGGATGCACCCGTTGCTTGATTCCGATATCACGACTTTTTAGTGTGAGAGCAATGATCCGTACCCAGATCTCGCTGGATGAGGAAGCCTACGAGGATGCGAAGCGCGAAGCACGTGCGCAAGGGATCTCTTTGGCCGAGTTCCTGCGGCGGCTGGTGGCTGCCGGGGTGCGGGATCGCCGCACGCGAGAGCGGCCCTGGATGCGCCATGCTGGAACGGTGGCGTCCGGGGATTCCGCCGCGAGTCGCAGCGTAAACGCCGTCGTTTACGGTCGCCCGCGTCCATGAGCGCTCCAGCGGTCTTTCTGGCCAGCGGGATCTTTATCGCGTTCCTCGATCGCAGCGACCGGTTTCACGGGGCGGCCGTGGATCTGTTCTCCAATCCGCCGGGCCGCTGCCATTCCTCGCTTGCCGTGGTGGCGGAAACATACGGATGGTTCTTGCATCGGCTTGGCGAAGAGGCGGCGCGCTCGTTCCGATTGGCGCTGGCAGACTTCTCGTGGCTCAAGCTGCTCGATCTCGACACCGCTCACCATGCCGCGGTGATCCGCAAACTCGAGCGCCTCCGTGGCCACAAGCTCACCTATGTGGACGCATCCAGCCTGGTGTTCTTGCATCAATTGCGCATCCGTGACGTGTGGGGGACCGACCGCGACCTGGGTATCGAAGGCGCGCGGGTGGTGCCAGGGGGGGCGTAGCCGTCTGGCGCCCGCCGCGGATGGGTTGGTCGAGGGCGGGACTCGGGATAGGCTGGGGTCGGGAGGAGAACCTGCATGGCAGACCTGGTGCACCATTACGAAACGCGCGCCGAGTGGACCGCCGATCGACGCGGTACCGTGTCGGCCCCGAATCGGCACACGATCGAGTTCGGTGCGCCGCCCGAGTTCGGCGGCACCGACGACGTCTGGTCGCCGGAACACCTTTGCGTTGCCGCGGTTAACACATGCGTTCTGCTGACGTTGCTGGCCGTGGCCGCCAACTCGAAGGTTCCCCTCAAGGCGTGTTCGGCATCGGCAAGCGGAACGCTCGAAAAAGTCGAGGGACGCGGCCCGGTCATTACCCGCGTCGCGGTTAAACTCGCGGTCACTATCGGCCCGGATGTCGCCCGCGACAAGGTCGACCGCCTCATCAAGATCGCCGAAAAGAACTGTTTCGTGTCCAATTCCCTGCAAGCCAGCGTCTCGGTCGAGCCCGAAGTGGTCGTTGCCTGAAGGGCAGAGGTGTCGTGTGACAGTGGCCCGTTTTCGTCGTACCCTGTAACTCAGGAGGACCGGGCTATGAAACGAGTCGCGATCGCCGCTCTGTCGGCGTTGGTATTGGGTACGACGACTGCGTGGGCGGCCCCACAGGCGCCGATAATCGAGCCCCCGCACGTCCAGGCCAAGGACGTCGGCTACAGTCTCGGCGCGGCTGCCGTCAACGTCGTCTACTTCCCCGTCCGCCTGGCCGTGACCACCCTCACGGCGGCGGCCGGCGGGTTCACCGGATTCATGATCGGCGGCGACCCCGAAGCCGCGGCGGCGATCTGGGATTCCACGGACGGTCAGGCGTACATCACCCCGGAAATCCTCGACGGCAGCGAACCGCTACGGCCGTTTGTGCGACCCGAAGACCGCTACGTCGGCGCGCTCGATGCGTCCGCCGGCGACGGCGATACGGAAGCCGAAGCGACGGTGGCCGGGGCCTCGATCGACGAGACAGGCTACCGGTCCGACGACACGATCGAGACGCCGGAAACCGAATGAGGCCTCAGAACTCGCCCGCGAGCAAACTGCGGGCGATTTGCGACGTCTGGATCTCGTCGGTACCGCCGTAGATCTGCAGCACCCTGGCATCGCGGAACAACTGCTCCACCTTGTATTCCGCCATGTAACCGTTGCCGCCGAAGAGCTGCACCGCCTCGGTACAAACCTCCATCGTCGCCTGCGCGGCATAGAGCTTGTTCGCCGAAGCCTCCGCGAACGACATCCGCTTGCCCCGCGACGCCATCTCGATCTGGCGGAACAGCATGTTCTGCATGTTCATGCGCGCCACGGCCATCCTGGCCAGCTTGAGCTGGATGAGTTGAAACTCGCCGATCGGCTTGCCGAACTGCACGCGCGTGCGGGCGTACTCTGTACACAACTGCAGGCAACGCTCGACAATCCCGTACGCCATCGCGACGACGCCGGAGCGCTCCGATCCGAAGGTCGACTTGGCTCCCTCGCGGCCTCCGGCCGCGGCTTCGCTTTCGCCCATCAGGCGGTCGCGGCCGCAGCGGACATCTTCGAGGAACAGTTCGCCAGTCGGCGACGAATGCATGCCCATCTTCCGGAGGGGCTTCGACTGATGCAGGCCCGGCATGCCGCGGTCGAGGATGAAGCTGACGACCTGGCGGTCGCGTGGGTCGGCCTCGCCCTGATCGAGCTTGCAGATGAACACGATGGTGTCGGCGTACGGACCGTTGGTAATGAAGGTTTTCTGGCCGTTGAGCACGTACTGGTCACCGTCCCGGCGTGCCACCGACTTCATCGCTCCGAAGGCGTCGGAGCCCGACCCGGGTTCGGTGATCGCCCACGCGCCGATCTTTTCCAGAGTCAACAGCGGCAGTGCCCAGCGATCCTTCTGGGCCCACGTACCCTTCGCCATTATCGCTCCGGCAGTGAGGCTCATGCTGACCCCCATGGCCGTGACAATCCCAGGGCAGTACTTGGAGAGCTCGATGACCGGAATGAGCTGCATCGCCACCGCGTCGCCGCCGCCGTTGGCCGCGCCGGTATCCGGCGTCGCCGGCGTTTCCTCGCCGCTGCGAGCGCGGCGCTTCATCGTCTCGTAGCGGGTGCGGGCCGCCTCGGCGACCCCGAAGGTGTTCACCAGCTTGCGCATGATGTCGTAGGGCGGCAGGTCGCCGTGTTCCAGCGCTTCGAGATTCGGCTCGATCTCGGTGCCGATGAAACGCCGCACCATGTCGCGAATCATCACGTGTTGCTCGCTCCATTCGATCATGTGGGAACGCTCCTCGCGGCGGGTATTGCTCCGTACCCTTAATCCGCGGGCATGACAAAGGCAAAGGGGGTGGCCGCGGTTCACTTGTTGCGGCTGGGAACCGAGACGCGGAAGGTGGAGCCCTGTCCCACGGCGCTTTCGAGGGCCAGATCGCCGCCGAGGCTGTCGACGAGCCGGCGCACAACGTAAAGGCCGAGCCCGACGCCGCCGTGCCGGCGCGAATCGGAGCTGTCGGCCTGACGGAACGGCTCGAAGATCACGTTGCGGACACTGGGGTCGATGCCGATTCCCGTGTCCGTGACCGAGAACTCGATCACGCCGCGGTCGACGCGGCGCGCGCCGACGCGCACGCTGCCGCAGTCGGTGAACTTGACGGCATTGCCGATGAGGTTCTTCAGGATCACTTTGAGCTTCAACGGGTCGGTACGCAGGCGCGGCAGGCGAGCCGGCACGTCCCAAACGAAATTCAGGCCCGGCTTCTCGCGCAGGGCGCGGGTTTCGGCGTCGACTTCCTGGAGCAGGCCGGTCACGGAAACGTCCTGAATGTCCATCGGCATGCGCCCCGATTCGAGGCGACTGACATCGAGGGTCGAGTTGATCAGCTCGAGCAGCTCACCGGCGCTCTTGTCGAGGCGGCGCAGCACGTCCTCTTGTTCGCCGGCCAGCGATCCGTAGGCGCCGTCGATCAGCAAGCTCGTGTAACCGACGATGGCGTTCAGCGGCGTTCGCAGCTCGTGCGACATGGTGGCGAGGAAGTCGCTCTTGAGGCGGCTCGCCCGTCCCAGTTCTTCAACGAGCCGAGCGTTCTCCAGAGCGAGGGAGGCGATCTGCGCAATCCCACCGGCAATGCGTTCCTGGGCGGGTGCGAACGGTTCCCGGCGGCCGCGATAACAGGCGACGTGCATGCCGATCAGCGTTGTCCCCCGCCGCAACGCCATGACCATGCCCACCGTGAGTCCCATTTTATTGACGTAGCCGAGCAAGACGGGGTCCAGCAGATCGCGTCGGGTTTGCTGGAGCACATCGGCATGGCGGAACGCTTCGATTTCGCCGGCGAGGGAGGTGCCGGGTATGCGCAACACCTGCCCTGTAGCCCATTCCTCGGGGCTATACCCGTACATGGCCACAGGCACGAAGACGTGAGCCTCCGGGCGCCACATGAGGGTGTGGCTGCAGTCGCAGTCGAGGACCTGCGTCGTCAGTTGGCACAGCCGCTCGAGCAGGATAGGGGCGTCGAGCGACGAGATCATCTCCCGGCCGACGCGGGCCAGGGCGGCTCCCACTTCGGCTTCTTCCTCCTTGGCCCGGTACAGTTCGGTGGTCTCGAAGGCGACGGCGAGATGCCGCGCGAGACTCTCGAGCAATCCGACCTGGGCCGCCGTGAAGCCCGGGCCGCCGGCGTTGTTCGCGGCCACGTAAGCGCCCAGCACGCGGCCACGCACGCTCAGAGGCACGGCGGCCACCGCGCCGATCTCGAATTGCCTTAACAGAGCCGGCGTAAACGGGCCGTCGGCGTCCGCCGCCGTCATCGTAACCGACTCGCCGGCGGCCAGCCGGTCGATGGCGGGGTCACCGGGAAAGAACTCCATGGCCGCCGCCGCTTCGACAAGGCGTGCCGGCAGCCCGTGTGCACCGATCATTACGAACGCGCCGCGGCGCGAGTCCGCATAGTACGTGATGACCCGATCGCAGGGGAGCAACATTGCCGTTCGGGTCTGCACGCGTTCGAGGATGCGCTCGAGGTCCAGACTGCCGCCGATTTCCCGTACGATTTCGAGGACCGTGGCGGCGGTGTCCTCGGCCCGTTTGCGGACCGACACGTCGGTCATGATTCCGCGCAGATGATGCGGCCGGCCGGCAGCGTCCAGAGCGATGCGAACGCTGTCGTGGACCCAAACGGCGCGGCCATCGGCGGCGAGCATGCGGTATTCGATTTCGTGATCGCAGCCGGCGGCAATCGCGGCGCGGCAGGTGGCGAGGGTTACGGGTCGGTCCTCGGGGTGCAGGTGAGTGATCCAGAAGTCGGGTGCCGACACCCAGGCTGCGACCGGGTAGCCGAGAATCTGCTCGGCGCGGGGACTAACGTAAGTGAAGGCCAACGTGCCGGGGTCGGCCTCCCAGACGATGGCATCGATGCCTTCGAGGAGATCCAGGAGGTCCCTTGCGGCCGCTTCCACGGTCGTGGCAAGCGGCGCCGCATCTTGCGGTTCCAGTGGCCGTCGTAAATCGTCCGACACGTCTCTCCCGCCTCGGCGGCGGGCCCCCCCGGTCGACGGCACCCTGTGCGTCCCCGTCCGCGCGTCGCGGTCTATACCACACAACCGCCTCTGCCCGAACCGCCGCGCATGGGTTGGGTTATTCGAGATGCCGCCTCCGGGAGGGCGAGGCTCCCGCCGAGCCGTCATCAGAGCGGCGCGGCGCGGCGGGAGCCTCGCCCTCCCCATCTGATTTCTTCGCGCCGTGGGCGCAGACTCGGGAATCGTGAATCAGGGTGAGCGGGTCGCATCATGTAGAATACGTTGGCGAGTTCATGAACCGGAGTACTAAGGGGCCGCTCGGCGGGGCCGGCGCTTAGTTGCGGCCGGCGCGGCGTGCAGACGCGGCGCGGTGCAGCGCTCCAGGGCGTCGATCTCCGCGTTCAGGTGTTCGTGCAGCCGCGTCGGGTCCGGAATCGCCGCCGGATCGCTGGCAATGCCGATCCCGTAGTCGTCACCGTACGACATTAACGCGATCGACAGAGGCACACCCACCACAACGGGGGCGAACGGATAGACGGCTTCGATCTTTGCCCCGGCAGAGTAACGCACCTGCGCCGGGCCGGGCACGTTGGTGCAAATGAGGTTCAACTTCGCCGTGATCGCGCTCACGAACAGCCGGTAGACCGCCGACGGCGCCATCGCCAGCGCCTGCACCAGGAAAGGAAGCGCCGCGCCCCGCCGGTCGGACTTCGCTGCCTGCGTGCGGCGACAGATCGCTTCGATGCGCCGCATCGGATCGCGTTCGCCCACGGGCAGGGGAATGTTCAACATGCCCACCCGGTTCCCCAGCGCGTCGCGCTCACTGTCCTGCCGGAGGTTCATCGGCACCAGGCAGTTCAGCGTGTCGACGTGAACGCGGCGGCGATCGTGGTAGCGCCCAACGGCACCCGATACGGCCACGAGAACAAGATCGTTCAACGTTATGCCCAGGGCAGCCTTGATCCGCCGCAGGCGCGGCAACGGTAACGTCAGGGCATCGAGCCGTCGTCCAACCCCCGTCGCCGCATCGGCCAGCGGATCGTGGATGCCCGGACTCATCAGGTCCGCAGCCATGCCACGCAACCCGCGGGCCACACGCACGGCCTGGTCGGCAACCTCGACGGGATGCGTCATCGCCCGCAACGCCACCCCCGCCGCCGCCCCAGCCCCGGCGGCCGCGTTGCCGACCAGGTCGCGCCCGAGACGCAACAACCGCGTCGAGGCCGGCCGCGGCGGCCGCCGCGGCGCGCATCGCGGCACCCGTACCGGCTCGGCGCGGTGCGCCTGCGTCAGCGCCTCGATCGCAGCCACCGACCCCACCCCGTCGATGACTGCATGGTGAATCTTGAAGAAACACGCCGCCCGGTTCCCCTCCAAACCCTCGATCAAATACGCCTCCCATAGCGGCCGCAAGTGATCGAGCGGCGTGGCAAACACCGCCCCGCAAAAATCGAGCAGATGCCGGTCGGTTGCCGGCTCCGGCAGGACCACCTCCCGGGCATGGTAGTCCAGGTCGAAATACGGATCGTCCTCCCACTCGGGCAACCCCAACGATAGCGGCATTTCCACAACCCGCTGTTGCAGGCGGGGAACCACTATCGTCCAGCGCTGCAGGGTCGCCCGCAGGCGGTCCGGGTCCGGCGGCCGATCGAGCATCATCAGCGCCGCCACCAGGGGACGGAACGCCGGCGCGGCCTCCTCCGCGTACCAGAACAGGGCATCGGTGGGAAACATGCGGGACGTACCGCGTATCTGCCGCGCAATCCGGTCGGTCGCTGCCATGATCGGGGCTCCCTCCCCTGCAGGACGCAACTCCTGCATAGGCCGCGCCATGCGGCAGCCACCCTGCCCCCGAATCCGGCGGCGCGGCGGCTTCCCGCCCCTGAGAACATCACCGCCCGCCGCTCGCAATGCTCGGAACGCAGCGGCCTCCGCCCGCGTCGCCAACGCCCGGACCCCCCGGCTCCGATTGCACCGCCGGCCGCCCCGGCGACACCCGCGCAATTGACCGTTCCCTGACCACTGCGTATACGCACCGGCAGGCGTACACGAGCGACGGAAGGGACAAAGGCATGGCGGACACCACAGAGGGCGGAGCGAGACCGGCACTCATTCTTGGCGCGGTCAGCGTCGCCTGCTTCCTTGCCGGACCACTGCTGAGCACGGCCGATCTCGTCCCGCCCATGGCTGGCTTCGTCCTGTTTGCCCTCGGCGGTCTGCTGGCGGTTCTCACGTTCGTGATTGCGCTGGTGATCGCGGCGCGGCGCGGTTTCACCGTCGCCGGCCCCGCCTTTGTGCTCGGCCTCCTGGTCACCGGAACGTTCGCCGTCATCGCCATGCCCGGGCGCGACGTGCCGCGCATCAACGACATCACCACCGACACGGCGAATCCGCCCCAGTTCATCGTTGCGGGCACCATCCCGGCAAACCAGGGTCGCGACATGCGTTACCCCGGTCCGACCTTCGCCGACCAACAACGGGCGTTCTACACCGATCTGGCGGGGCTCCCGCTCGACATGCCGCCCGATGCCGCATTTCAGAAGGTCCTCGCGGCAGCCCGGCAGATGCCCGATTGGGAAGTGATCCGCAGCGACCAGGCAACGCACACCCTCGAAGGGGTGGCCACCTCGAAGTGGTTCCACTTCAAGGACGATTTCGTCATCGAGGTCCGCCCCGACGGAACGGGCAGCTTGGTCCAGATGCGGTCCAAGTCTCGCGATGGCCGCAGCGACCTGGGCGCCAACGCGGCCCGCATCCGCAAGTTCTTCGGTAAACTCCAGAGCTGACCCGACCCGCACCGGAAGTAGGGGCACGTCGCAACCTGCCAGCGTAGGGGCACGTCGCAACCTGCCAGCGTAGGGGCACGTCGCAACCTGCCAGCGTAGGGGCACGTCGCAACGTGCCCCTACTGGCGCCGCGCCAACCAGGCCAGGGGATTCGCCGGACCGGCGCCGTGGCCGATGGCCAGCCCACCACGGATCGCCGCCTCGATGAACTCCTTGGCCCGTTCGACCGCCCGGCCAAGCGTCAACCCGTGAGCCAGAAAAGCCGCGATCGCCGCCGAGAGTTGACACCCGGTGCCGTGCGTGTGCCGCGACGGGATACGCTCGCCGACCAGCTCCCGCACCTCGCAGCCGTCGGCGAAAACGTCGACGGCCGTGTCTCCGTGCAGGTGGCCCCCCTTCACCAAACAAGCCCTGGCTCCGCGGGCAATCAGCGCACGGGCGGCTTCGACGAGATCGGTTACCGAACTAATCTCGATGCCGGTAAGCGCACCGGCCTCGTGAATGTTCGGGGTCACTATGGTGGCCAGCGGAACGAGCTCGTCGAGCAGAACGGCGCGGGCCTCCCCGTCGAGCAGGGCGGCCCCGCTCTCCGCCACCATCACCGGGTCGACCACCAGCGTCCCGACACCGTGACGACGCACCGCATTTGCCACGGCCCCAACGATCGCCGCATTCGCGAGCATGCCCGTCTTTACCGCGTCGACGCCGATGTCCGTCGCCACCGCGTCGATTTGCCGCCCCACGAATTCCGGCGGAACGGCATGGATGCCGCTCACCCCGCAGGTGTTCTGCGCCGTCAGCGCGGTAATCGCCGTCATGCCGTACACGCCGAGGACAGTGAACGTCTTCAGGTCGGCCTGGATCCCGGCCCCCCCGCCGGAGTCGGAGCCGGCAATCGTCAACACACGGGGCATGCTCATGCCCGCAGTGTCGGGTAGACACACCGGTCGGGTCAAGGCACGGGTCTCGTTTGACCCGTCGCCATGGCGACCGCAGCCGTGTGAGCGGCCGTCATTGCCTGCGCGCGCAAGATGTGCGAAGCGGCCAGCGGGAGGATCTCGCGATGCGGATCGGCGTCATCGGCGGTGGTAGCTGGGGAACGGCCCTGGCCAAGCTGCTGGCCGACCTCGACCACGACGTGGTGCTCTGGTGTCGTGAACCCGAGCTGAGCGCGGCAATCCACCGGACCCGGACAAACCCGACCTACCTGCCTGACTTCGTGCTCCCGCCGCGCTTGCAGGCGACCAGCGATATCCCGGCCGCCGTGCGCGGTGCCGAGTTGCTGCTCGCCGTCACGCCGTCGCATGCGCTGCGTGCGGTCATGGAACGGGTTCGCCCGCACATCACCGGAACGCCCTATCTGGTCAGCGCCTCGAAGGGGATCGAGGACGTAACGCTGGCGCGAATGTCGGAAGTGCTGCTCGACGTTTGCGGGCCCGAGTCGCAGGCCCGCATTGCGGCGCTATCGGGCCCGAGCTTTGCCCGCGAGGTCGCCGCCGGCATGCCGACGGCGGTTACCGCCGCAGCCTACGAGCGGCGCACGGCGGAAGCGGTGCAGGCGGTATTCAGAGCCCCGACTTTTCGCGTCTACACCGTCGACGACATCGTCGGCGTCGAGATCGGTGGGGCGGCCAAGAACGTCATTGCCATTGCCGCGGGCGTCAGCGACGGCCTCGGGCTCGGTCATAGCAGCCGCGCCGCGCTGATTACCCGCGGCGTCGCGGAGATTGCGCGACTCGTGGGCAAGCTCGGCGGCGACCCGCGGACCGTTTCCGGTCTCTCGGGGGTCGGCGACCTGGTGCTTACGTGCACCGGCGACCTCAGCCGCAACCGCACCGTCGGCCTGCGCCTCGGCAAGGGCGAGAAGCTGACCGACGTGCTCGCCTCGATGACCATGGTTGCCGAAGGGGTGCGCAACAGCACCACGGTATGCGCTTTGGCCGCCCGGGCGGGCGTTGAAATGCCGATTGCGGAACAGGTGCGCCTAATGCTCCACGCCGACAAACCGGCCTCGCAAGCGCTGATCGACCTGCTGCGGCGCTCGGCCAAGCCGGAGTTCTGGAGTTGAAGGCGGGCCGGAGAACGCGCTGGGCCCCCCTTTACCCGGGACGGGGTGCGGGCTCGATCCCGGCGGGCTGCCGGCGCTGGAAAGCCGGGCCCGGCCTTAGTATGAATGCCGCATTCCGATTCGGTGTGCGCGGCATCGTCGCGGCCACCCAATCCCGGGCAGACGGAGGAGACATGGCGAACAAGGGAACGTGCAAGGCCGAGGGCTGCGAGAAGGAGGTACAGGCAAAGGGGTATTGTCCCCGGCACTACGCCAAATGGCGCAAGGGTGCGATGCCGAAACCGCGCTACAAGACCTGCAACGAAGAGGGCTGCCGCAAGCGCCAGGACCGGCGCGGGCTCTGCCCGGAACACTTCGCCAAACACTACACCAGGGCAAAGGCCGAAGCCGCGGCCGCAACCGCCGGGTAATCGTGGCGGCTCTCGGGGTGGCACGTCGGCCGAGCTTCGTCAGTGTCCCCCGCGTGCGCGGGGGTCGGCCCTCTCCAGTCGGCCGGCCCTGAGGTACGCGGACAGGAACGTGACACAGAGGAAGCTCTGGAAGATCCAGACCGATACCGAACCGGCTGTCGTCGTGTAGCCCGCAAGCCAGGTGTAGAGGTTGGTCACCGCCAGGCCGACGATCACCGGGCAGACAGTAAGGAACAGAACGCCGCGGCGCGCGATCGGTTGCAGGCTGCTCCACACGAGCAGCGCCGTCCAGCCGAACATCAGGGCGGCCCCCATGCCGAGAGCGGCACGCGCCTCGACGCTTGACGGAGCCGGGTCGATTCCCAGAAACGCCGCCATTATCGGCGGGTAGACCATCCCGACCCCGCAGACGGCGTCCGCCACGGCGCCGATCCAATAACTGACCTTGATCCACGTCATGGTTGATCTCCTTCCCTACTGCCGCTCGTGCTTTCGTTACACACCCCTGCGCCCGGACTGGCCGACATGCTGTGCCCCGCCCTCGTTCGCCCACGCCCGGATCGCTCGGGCATCCGCTTCTTCGATTCCCAACGCGAGCAGGAACTCGTGATGGGCTTCGGGCGCGCGCGCTTCGAACTCGCGGTGCCAGCGGCGCATGCCGTCCTGATCGAGGCCCGCAGCCCGCAACATCTGTGTCCAGACGGTGCGGTCGACCACGGCGCGGCGCGGCTTTACGGCGAGTTGCTCCAGCATCTTCGACAACAGGCGCTGCTGCGCGCGCAGCGCCTGGATCTCCTCGTCGATCTCCGCCATGCGGCGTTCGAGCACCCGTGCCGGCGGCCGGTGTTCGGACCGCAACAACACGCCGACATCATGGACGCCGAAACCGGCCTGCCGGAACATGCGGATTCGCGACAGCCTGCGCCGATCGCGATCGTCGTAGGTACGGTACCCGGATACGTTGCGCCCGGAAGCCCGGAGGAGCCCGATTCGGTCGTAGTATAGTAGTGTGCTGCGCGACAGCCCGAACAACGCGGCGAGCTCCGAGATGCGATAGTGGCCCATGCGCGAGCCTCTCGCCGCTCCTCACCTTTGCCGGCTGCGCCGGCGCACGGCCGCTATGTCTTCCACCGGAAGGCCGAGCCACTCAAGGAAGCTCGCGTGCTGTTCGGGATGTTTCTCTTCGAAGATCGCGTGCCAGCGTTGCATGTCCGCGTCGGACAGTCCCACTTCGCGTAGCATCGCCATCCATGCCTCCACTCCAACTCCGTTCTGCATGTCGCTCTCCTTTTCTGTTGCCCGCTTGCAGCCATCAAGGGACCGTAAACTGTTAAGCAGTAGACGGGTCAATGCCCCTTCTTGGCCCGAGGCCGGCTCCGAACCTTCGCGGAGCGCTCGATCGTGCGGAGCGGATGCTCCTCGGTACACGAGCAGCCTGCGGCGGTTCGCCCGTGACCGCCGGGTGTGGCGGCGGTGGCTCTACGAGGCCCGTATCCGCCACGGGCTCTGCGTGCTCGATTACGCGGCGACCTGCAACCACATCCGCCTCGTGGTGCGCGATCGGGGCGCGGGCGAGACCGCGGCGAGCATGCGACTGCTCGAGGGGTGTAGCGCGCAGCACTTCACCCGGCGCAAGGCGCGGGACGGGGCGTTCCGGGCCACCACGAGATCCGGAGGTGCGCGCGCGAGTACAGCCCCGGGGTTCCCCGCCGCGGCCGTCGAGTGGACGTCACCTCTCCGGCGGGCAGATCAGCGGGATCACCTCCCGCTTGTTGCGGCGGAACACGCTGAAGTCGGCCCGGTCCACCGTCAGCACGCTGTGGCGGGGGTGGATCTCGCTCATCCGGACGAGGCAGAGGTCGGCGAGGTCGGGCTGACGATCGGCGTAGCGCCGGGCCAGGGCTCGCAGTTGCGGGAGGTGGTCGTTGACGTCGAACGCCAGGGCGACGAGACCAGCCGTGACAAGGTCGAGGACGAGCGCGACATTCCGCACATGGAAAGCGGTCTCGGCGAGCACGGGCTCGCACGTTAGCAGTGGGTCGGTTACCTGCCCGGCCAACCCGACCGCCCACGTATGGTGACGGTCGTGGCGGTTGAGGAAGGCAACGAGGAACCCGGTGTCCGCCAGCCCGTTCACGCGCGCGAGAAGCCCTTGCGGGAGGACAGATCACGCGGGCCGCTGGCGGCGCCCGCGAGACGCATGAATCGCTGCTGCGCCCTGGTCGCCCGCGCCTTTTCCAACTGGTCGCGCACGATCTTCCCCTGCGGCACGCCGGTCCTGGTCGACAGATCCTCGAGCCACGTCGCAAGGTCCTCCGGCAGACGAACCGTTATCGTATGACCCATGTGACAGATCAGTATTCGATCGACCGATCGTCCGCAAGTCCCGATGCGGGTGCGCACGCGCTGACTGCCTCCCTTCAGCCCTGGGGCCGGCGCACGCTGAGTCTCGGCCCCCCGGGGAACCCGGGGAAGGTGCGCCAGTTTGGACAGTTCTCCGGTGCCGTGCGAGCGGATCCGCGCGGTGGCTTCCGCCGCGAGGCTGACCTGCCCGCCGGCGCGCGCCGTAACTGGTTCGGCACTCCATCCGCGGGCGCCGCCGAGCTGGCCTCTTCGCCGTACTCGTACTCGTACACGGCCACTTCCTCGTAGACGTCCAAGCGCTCGTGGCCCAACTTCATCGCTGCGTGCCCTCAGTCCGTGCACGAGTACGCGTACCGCTTCGCTGAGTACGTGTACGGAGTGGCAGCCGAAGTCTCCAAACCTCGGATCGCGCGTCCTCCGACTGAGTACATGAACGCCGCAGGGGCGTGCTCTCGACACGGGCACACCGGGGCGGTGTGCGAATGCGGCGGGCGCTTGCGCCTGGTAACGACCATTGCCGACACGTCCGCCGGCCCGTCCGCCGAAGGCTTCGGGCCGCAGGCGAGAGGCCTCCGGAGTGCGGGTCCGCCGGTGAT